>JAAFHM010000418.1 GCA_013298375.1 Ignavibacteria bacterium
CTTTCAAACCAGAATAAAACGTTTGCATCTGCTGCTCAACTACCGATGAATATGGTTCAATCATGAGATGTTTTTAGGGTAAAGATACCACTTTCCATAACACGCTTTTATTTAATTCACGTTCCTTACGCAAGCGCCTGGCTCAATCCGACGGATTTGCTAGCTATACCGAAGCCAAGAATTGGATTGCTGAGAACCTTGATGTTTCCTTGAGCTATGCGGCAACCTACTATTGGGTCCATGATAAATGTGGTGCTGCGCCAAAGGTTGCCAGACCGAGCCATATAAAAAAAACGACCAAGCCGTCGAAGCCTATCCCGATGTAGTGGCAGAGGAAATTGTGGCGGTCAAAGAGACCGTACAAGCCAAGAATCCTGACAAACCCGTCGTCTTCAAGCTCTGGTTCATGGACGAAAGCCGTTTCGGACTCAAGACCATTCTTCGCCGCCGCATTACCGCACAAGGTGTGAAGCCTGTTATGCGCATTCAAGATGCGTATGAGAATCTTTACGTCTTTGGGGCATTTGCTCCGGCTGATGGTAGCAATGTGCTATGGGAAATGCCCTTTCTCAATGGGCAGACCTTCGAGCAGTTTTTGACCGCCATGAGTGCCGACCCGCAAGCCGCCGAGGCTCACAATATCATGATTGTTGATAACGCTGGGGCGCATCACGGAAAAAAGCTGACCACACCGAGTAATATCTCGTTGCTCTTTTTGCCGGCATACTCACCGGAGCTTAATCCCGCCGAACGGGTTTGGCAGTACATGAAAGAACGATTTGCCGGAAAGACATTTGCCGACATTGATGCTCTCTCGGCATACATCAAGCAAGTAGTAGATGGGTTAAGCAATGACATTATTCTCTCTTTAACTAGCCCTGATTGGGTGATGAGTATTGTTCATGCACAATCATTAACTTAAAATGGTATTATTCACTGTCTCCTTCGCAGAACGATGTTTCCAACGCCATAACATCGCAGACGATGAACGAAAACAAATCTTTGACCTGATTTCAGCAACGGTTCCATAAATTTCCGAAGTTATCAGTTCATACATAAGCGCAATAGAGAATGAGGAGAAAAAGAAGACTTCGCCTGCTTCAGTGACAGCAGCAAGATTGACATTACGCTCAAAAACAGCGATTTCGCAGATAATCTCAATCTTTGCTACTATTGAAGAGCGTTCCACTTATACTGTTTTGTTGGCGTGACGTTGATGTGAATACGCCACGATAAACCATTGCGCCTGTTTGCCGGAAGCGCAGTGGAATGAGTGTTTTGCCACTGGATATTGTGATGGAGATATCGCTCACGAGATGCCCCATCATATCAAAAACGGATAATTCCAAGATACCAAAGTCTTCGCTATCTACTACCATCGTTAGGCTTCCCAAAGCGGGTTGAGGGAAAATATTTGTAACGCTCAGTTGGGTGCTTGGGCGCGAAATATTTGGCTCAAAGACCGATAGCATCGTATTTTCGGTGATGACCAATAGCCAATCGGCTTGACTTGGCGGAGTCACGAGGGTTTCTGCTGTGCGGCGGACAGGTTCGCGTTTCTCGACCTTGCCGGAAGTAGGACTCACCCAGAGCGCTTGTAATGGAGCATTTGTGCGACCAATCTCATTCAAATTTAGGGTTACGGAGTGTGTTGTCATGGGCAGATAGGCAATAAAATTTGAATCACCCAGAATAGCGGCGGCGATATGATTATCTTCGCTCGTAAAACGTACCACTCGTTCTGTGGCGGGCAAAAATTTATACCATTGCAAACGGGTCATCCACTCTTTGAGAATCATCATTTGTGTTGAACCGGGAAACTTCATGGCGGAATCCCAAGAAACACGGGGATACAAAATGCCAGGAAGTTCGGTGGAATGCCACTGCCATACTCCATTTGCGCCGTAGGTAACGCCGCCAATAGCCCCCGAAAGCAAGGACTCATAACTAGCCTGACGGGTATCGGCTGCGCTAATACGCGGAGGTTCTGGTTTGGTTGTATCGGTAGGGAGCCAGAAAGGACTATGAAGATCTTCATAGTTCGATTCGCCATTGACAAGCGGTTTTTGTGGAAAGAGAGAGTATTGACGTTGTGCTTCTTGCCATGTAAAATCACCGCCAATCACGTGAGAGGGTTGATACATATTGAAGTCTAACCAATCCGTTGTGTTGGCAAAGTAATTTTCCGGCGCACCATAACCAGATGGATGTACTGTGCATAGATGCTGGTTTCCATCGGCAGTTCTTACTATCTTTCCGAATGTCGTCCAAAATTCTTGTTGAGCAGGTGTACCATAGTTATCATCAGCACCAATAATCCAGACAACATGTGAGCCTGCATACCTTGCTCCGATGTAGCCTGCAATAGCTAATGATTGCTCTCGGTTAAGTTTCTCGACATCATATGGCATTGTACTGATTGAGCTAAAATATCCCCACAGTGGCACCAGCGCAACGACGATATTGCTATCATTCATCGTCTGGACGAGCGAATCCAAATAATCAAAATAGCGCGGATTCGGCTTGAGATAATCATTGTCGAGATAGTAGTTTTGGTTGTTCCGATTGGTAATGCCTCGGCCCGGATAAAAAATATACGTCATCGGAATGACTTGTGCCACAGAAAACTGCTTTTGCTTGCGGTCAGAAATAAGTCGTTTTGCCTCGCTAAGACGCGATTTCCACGTAATATCCCACATTGTATCGCCAAGCCAGAAAAATGGTTCACCCGTGCCATAAGTCAAATAACGCTTATTTTCCGACACCTTGAGAAAGCCTTTGCTGTACAGCGCATTATCACCACGATATGGCTGAACGGTGATTGAACCGCGTCGATTATGCAAACCACCATTGGCGGTATCGGAGGCGACGGTGCGATATGTCCAGACACCCGCAAGCGGCGCGGCAAAGCGGGCGCGATACTCCGCCGAGCCATTCCAGAAGCCTTTGACGGTGATTGTCCGCCCGCTTGTATGTTGCCATGTACAGGAGATGTCAATATCTGCCACAGGGCGAGTGTACGTTCTGGTGGACTGAAGGATAAGTTCGGTCAATTGGTAGGTTGGTGCAACCTTCGTAGAATCGTTCTGAGCATGGAGTCGGCTAGCAGATTGAAAACAAGCAAGAATACTAAGAACGACGGCGACAATGGCACATCGAAAAAATAGGGAATACTTCATACATAAGCGCAATAGAGAATGAGGAGAAAAAGAAGACTTCGCCTGCTTCAGTGACAGCAGCAAGATCGACATTGCGCTCAAAAACAGCGATTTCGCAGATAATCTCAATCTTTGCTACTATTGAAGAGCGTTCCACTTATACTGTTTTGTTGGCGTGACGTTGATGTGAATACGCCACGATAAACCATTGCGCCTGTTTGCCGGAAGCGCAGTGGAATGAGTGTTTTGCCACTGGATATTGTGATGGAGATATCGCTCACGAGATGCCCCATCATATCAAAAACGGATAATTCCAAGATACCAAAGTCTTCGCTATCTACTACCATCGTTAGGCTTCCCAAAGCGGGTTGAGGGAAAATATTTGTAACGCTCAGTTGGGTGCTTGGGAACGTGAAATAAATAAAAGCGTGTTTTAAGCGGCAATTCGGTAATTTAATTCTGCTTGAATTCAAGTTGTAAGTGCGAAAAGTTGTGATGATAAAAAATCGGGTGAAATGCCTATCTTGGCAGAAACCCGACCAAGAGTCATCCACCAACGAAAGGCACAGACGATGTACCAGCATCTCACCCAAGAAGCACGATACGAAATATACGAGAAACTGCACGAGAAAGTCGCCAAAAGCGAGATAGCATCCAGTGTTGGGAAGCATATTTCAACGATGTATCGGGAAATCAAGCGCAATAGCGGTCTGAAAGGCTATCGTCCGAAGCAAGCCAATGAGAAAGCTGCTGCGCGTCAAGAACAGAAACTTCGTCCGGTGCGCTTTAGCGCCTCAATCCGTGAGCAGGTCGAGACATGGCTGCGGGAAGATTTCTCACCGGAGCAGATCGTTGGTCGTGCAAAGCGAGAAGGGATTGCGATGGTATCGCATGAGCGCATTTATCAGCATATTCTGGCGGATAAACGCGCCGGAGGAACGCTCTACACGCATCTGTGGCATACGCCCAAGAAGTATCGCAAACACTACGGTAGTACCGAGAAACGTGGTCAGATACCGAATAAAGTTTCCATCAATGCTCGTGCCGGAAGTCGCCAACCGAGAGGAAATGGGGCATTGGGAGATTGATACCGTCATTGGCAAAAGCCATGACGGGGCTATTGTTACGGTCGTTGAGCGTACCAGTCGTTTTACGGTCATTGGTAAACTCGTTGGCAAACACGCCGAACCGTGTGCCGAGAAAGCTATGGAGATTCTTACGCCCTTCAGCGATACGGTCAAGAGCATCACTGGCGATAACGGCAAAGAGTTTGCCGCGTTTGCCC
>JAAFHM010000270.1:0-4440 GCA_013298375.1 Ignavibacteria bacterium
TCCTGATGCTTCGAGAAGCCTTGCAAATTCGCCACAATCGTTTTGACGCGCTGCGAACCGTCGGCGGCGAGTTCCAAACGCGAGAGCGCATCATTGCTCATTTCCTGAAATTTTCGTACTTCGGCGGAATCCTTACTTTCATCGTCCAACATCGAAAGAAAGTATTCGGTCATCTCTGCAAGTTTGGCGCGGGTTTGCGTGATGGCGGAATAGGCAATGGCGTTGGGATTGTTGATTTCGTGCATCACGCCAGCCGTGAGCATCCCGATAGCACTCATGCGCTCGGATTGGACGAGTTGGCTTTGGGTGGCTTTCAGGTCGTGGAGGGCAGTATCTAAGCCAATGTTGGTTTCGTGGAGCTGAGAATTAACGAGTTCAATTTCGGCGGCTTGTTCGGTCAGTATTTCCATTTGCTGAGATATTTCCTCATTAGCAGTACTAAGCTCCTTGGTACGATCCGCCACAATACGCTCTAACTCTTGTGTCCGGGCTTGAAGGCGTTGGATACGCCATCGAACACTCTGGTACACCCCGCCGACAATGAACATGGCTGCTAACGAACGAAACCACCATGTCTCCCACCAAAAGGGAGCAATGTCGAACTCTACCGATGTACCCGTCTCATTCCAAAGACCATCGTTATTGCAAGCAATAACGCGGAAACGATAGCTGCTCCCACGCGGAAGGTTCGTGTAATAGGCAGTTCTGCGAGTTCCTGCATCCGTCCAATCTTTGTCGTACCCTTCCAAAAAATACTTAAACTTCACGCGCTCAGGAACGGAGAGGCTTGTAGCAGTATAGTGAAATTCAAGTTTCCCCGTCCCGGCGGAGAGTTGCAGCCGAATATTGTACGGAGAATGCGCCGAAGCCATTGCACTATCGCCCGCCGTGAGGTCTGTGCCGCCAACACGCCTACCATCTGCTAACGTCTGTTCTACAAGTACGCTTGGGGCATAGTCATTAAATGGCAGTGTGTTCGGATTCACCATCGCGGCACCGCCAACTGTTGCAAACCACAAACGCCCGTCACGAGACTTCCATGCGGCAGACTGATAGCCCCCGTTACATTCTTCTACAAGCATCCCGTCAATTTTGCCATATCCTTGGCAAGTCAGACTCCTGCGCGTACCGTCGCAGACTTCCTCAACCTCCTGTTTTTTCACTCGATAAATGCCTTTGTTGCAACTTACCCACAAATATCCATTATCATCTTCCAATATACTGTGTACGACATTATCAAACAGCCCTTGCTTCGTAGAACAGTGTTTGAGTGAGCCATTTTTGAGCCTGTTAATACCACCTTCCAATGTACCTATCCACAGAGTGCCGCTTCGGTCTTCCGAAATCCACATGACGTTCAAGGCACGACCGATGTTGTCGGTGGTGTTGGATGTTATCACTTTTCCGTTTTTCATGCTGGCTATGCCGCCAAGCGAACCAATCCAGAGTGTTCCATCGCTACTTTCATACAATGTGGCAATATCACTATCGAACAAGCCCTCTTTTTTTCCGTAGAATGTGAATTTTCCGTTATCAAAGCTCGCCAAACCTTTGTTCGTACCGACCCAGAGTATGCCCCTACGGTCACGCAGAAAGCAATAAATATCGTACTCGCTTCGATATTTCTCCGTAATATGCCCGTTCCGCATCCGACAAAACCCTGCAATACCCGCAAAACCGATTAACATTGAGCCATCGGCATCTTGCATGACAATACGTGCGTTATTGCTCGGCAATCCATTACGCATTGTGAAGTGTGTTTTTGTGCTGCCATCAGGCGCAACACGGAATACGCCGTCTGCATTGGTGGCATACCACATCGCACCGGTGCGGTCTTCGGTTATTGACCAAACATCGGACACATCTCGCCGCAAAAGCGAGACGGAAGCATTGCGAAAGCGATTGACACCGCCTCCATCCGTACCGACATAAAAATTTCCTTCCGCATCCTCCAGAAACGTTGTAACAGCATTGTCGGTGAGTCCTTCTTGCTTGCCATAATGAGACCATGCGCCAAGCGCAAAACGACTGATACCGTTGTTCTCGGTACCGACCCAGAGTGTTTTTTGTGTATCCAGAAAGAGTGCGGTGATAGGGCTGCCCGATAAGCCTGAGGCTAAGGTGTAATTCGTCCACGTCGCATCCCATCCTGTTTCGCTTGGTTTTTCTTTCATTTGCTGCAAACCGGCTGAGGTTCCTATCCACAGCGTACCGTTCTGGGAATCAAGCGTCACTGCTCGCACGTTGTCGTGAATCAAGCCCTCACGAGTTGTATATTTCGTGCGAAGGTTGCCGTTTTTATCAAGGGATTGTAGTCCATGATCCGTGCCTATCCAAAGTGTACCGTGAGCATCTATGCAGAGTACATTAACGCGATTACCGAGAAGACCATGTTCCGTACGCAGAATAGCGGCAACCTTGCCGTTACGAATTGCATTTAAGCCGCCTCCCTGTGTTGCCACCCAAATCGTGCCTGCGCTGTCTTGGACAAGTGAGGAATGTCCTTGGGTAATAACGTCATCTGAAAGACCATTTTGCGTGGTAAGCCTACTAATAGCGCCGTTTTCCATGCAAAATACGCCAGCAGCAGACGTTCCGCCCCAGAGCCGCCCTTGTTTATCCTGAAGTAATGCCGTGACGTAGCTGCTCGGTATGTCGGAGTTGAGAGTATTCAATACCCGAAATCGCACACCGTCGTAGCGGGCAAGCCCTTCTTGGGTAGCAATCCAAAAATATCCGTCCTTGCTTTGCAGGAATGCTTCTGCGCTCACCTGTGGCAGTCCTTGATCTTTCGACCATACCTCGTGGATATAATTAGTGATGGGTACGCGCGGGTCAAGCCCCTGAGCCTTACGATGTGCTGTGGTGGTAGAGTGGAGTGCAGGTTGAGTTTGTTGGGCATAGACAACGGACACCATCGTAAGAAAGACGATAGTGCAAGAACTTATACGAAAAACCACTGCGTACCAATAAGACATATCTTGAATCCCTGCAATAACTTACAGATTTGGTGGATATTGTAATGCGATGTTTTGAGCAAATAATCTACACCGTAAAGAGCATCCTGCTTCGTTTACTACAATGTAGGTATTTTGGGCAATTCTACAATAAACCTCGCGCCCTGACTGGGTTCACTTTCGCAGCGAATCAAGCCGCCATGACGCTCCACGATTTGCTTCGAGATGCTCAAGCCCAAACCGCTATTCCCTTTGCTTTTGGTCGAGAAAAATGGTTCAAATATTTTCTGTCTCGCCGCCTCCGAAATACCACCGCCATTGTCGGCAAAGCTCACCAATACATGACTGGGAGAGATTTCCATATCAACCCGGATAGCAGTTGCACCCGCTTGTGCGGCATTAACAAGCAGGTTCAAAAATACTTGATTGAGTTCGCCGAAATTCCCTGCAAACACGATTTCATCGGGCATGGCGCATTCAACAGCAACATCCTTGAATTGCAGACGAAAGAGCGCAAGCGTCGAGCGTATTTCCTCCGCCAGATTTCCCGTTTTGCCAGCGTGTTCCTGATGTTTGGTGAAGCCCTGCAAATTCGCCACAATCGCTCGCACTCGCGCTGAACCGTTGGACGCAAGTTCCAGCGTGGAAGCGGCTTCAAGGCTCATGGTCTCGAATTGTTTCACCTCATGGGATTCTTTGCTTTCATCATCCAGAAGCGAAAGAAAATATGCCGTCATTTCTTGAAGTTTCGTCCGCGCCTGTGAAATAGCGGTGTAGGCAATCGCATTGGGGTTATTGATTTCGTGCATCACGCCTGCGGTCAGCATTCCCACAGCATTCATACGCTCGGACTGCACGAGTTGTGTTTGTGCGGCTTTGAGGTCTTGCAACGTCGTACTGAGTTCGGTATTGCGTAGTTCAATTTCCTTTGCCTGCTCGTCCTGCACTTCCATCTGGCGTTGAATCTCCTTATTGGCAAGGCGTAATTCCTTCGTGCGATTGTGGACTTCCACTTCCAGCAAACGATTTCGCGCTTCGACCGCCCGCACACGAACACGCACGATACCGAAGACCACCGCTATCAATGCCGTCCCACAAACACCATAGAACCACCAACGCTGATACCATGCGGGCTGTATGGCGATGCGGCAGGTAAGCGCGTTCTCATTCCACGCTCCATCGCTGTTGCAAGCCCGCACACGAAAAACATAATTGCCGTGCGGCAGATTGGTATATTTCGTGCTGTGCGCTGGTGTCGGTTCGCACCAATCCTTGTCGAAACCGTCCAGTTTCCATGAGTATTTATTCAACTCTGGTGCGGTAAAATCTAATGCCGCCATTGCAAAGCCCAGCGTGTTCTGGTCGTTCGCCAAGTCCACCTGCCGGACATCGCCGACTGCCACATCCCGATACGGCTCATTACCATCCACAACAAGAGTGTGGAGTGGTTTGTCGGCGACACGAATAGCGGTCATTCTTACGC
>JAAFHM010000270.1:4450-6725 GCA_013298375.1 Ignavibacteria bacterium
AACGTAGATTTCGCCGCGCCGCGTTTGATGATACGCAATGCGGTTAAATTCCCATCCTTGCAAGCCATCATTGGGAGTGTATTGGCGAAACTGTTTTGTTGCAGGGGAATAGCGCACAATGCCTTTATCACAGCTGAACCACATTGCCCCATGCGTATCCTCGAATGCCGCATAAACATTATTGTTCGGCAGACCGTCCTTTTCGGTGATGTTTCGCACGTGGTCATTGGTGTCGCAAACATACACGCCATCGCCTTTGGTGGTAATCCAGATGTTTCCGGCGCGGTCTTCGGTCATGGAGCAGATCAAATCGGCACGATGAATAGGCGGATTCAGTTGGATTGAATCCCACGTGTTCCGAACTTTGTCGTACCGTAGAATATGAGGGCTGAAAACTGCGAACCAAAGCCTACCGCGTCGGTCTTGAAGGGCGGCATCAAGGCGAATGATGGTTTTTTCCATTTCCTTTTTCGGAAGAAAGCGCATTCCATCGGCGCTAATCGTTCCGAGAAAACTTGGCTTGCCAACAAGAGAGTCGAGCGTCCATACCATCCCCTCGCGGTCTTGCAGCATGAATCTATTTGCAAATACGGGCAAAGAGCGGAAACGCCCTGAGACGATGTTCAACTCTTGGCAGAATAATTCTTTGTAGAGCCAGATTCTATGCTGTTCCGCAGCGTTCTTGCCCAAGGGCAATATCCCCCAGAGGTCGTTGCTGATAATTCCTGTTTGGGGTGTTCCTTTGCTACCTGCTTGATACTGATACCGCCGCACTGCGCCTGTTTCGCGGTTAATACGATTCAATCCGCCGAATTGTGTGCAGACCCATGCAGTTTTATTGTTGTCCTCCCAAATGCCGCGAATATAGTCGTTGCTGAGGCTGTTGGCATTTGCCGGATTGTGCCGCCAGAGGCGAAATTTGGGTTTGTAGGGCGACCATACTGCAAGCCCTCGCACGTTATCGCCCAACCACAGCACACCTGTTTTGTCGGAAAAACCACACTGCAAACCGCTATTATTCAGGGCATTCCGCACCGAGGCGGTATGCTCCTTAATCTCAAAGGTGTAGGGATTGATTGCCCAGAGCGTTTGCCGAAGCTGAAACCATATCAAACCGTCGTAGGCTTGGCAGAGTAAAAGCCCAATGTTCTTGTTTTCCAAAATATCCGTCGCCGTAGAAAATCGAGATTTGGGAATGGTCTTGACAACACGCTCTGTGCTTGGGTCGAAAACGAAGAGAGTATCGGTGGTGCCGTACCAAAAATGCCCATCACGGTCAAGTCTTGGCATGGCGTTGACAATGAGGCGGTCGCTCACACGGCGCAGACGAGAGGCTTTTCCTTCATAAACAAACAGCCCTTTTATGCAGGAAATCCACAGATTTTTTTGCGCATCCAATGCGGCTTGTGCGGAATGCTCCGGGCGCTCCCCCAGTGAATGCTCGTCAAGAATGCTCCGAACGGAGGAATCTTGCGTATTGAGAGCAAAAATTCCTGCTCCAAGCGTCACGTACATCGTCCGTCCGTCGCCCGCATCCAGTATCGTGCGAACATAGTGAAACTGAATCCTCGTTGGCAGTTGGTACGACACAAATACTCCGCCGCTACCCTTTGGAACGAACCGACAGCAATAATCCTTTGTCCCCGCCCACATATTGCCGCTTGCGTCTTCGGTAATGTGCGTAACGATATTTTGCGGCAAACTTGACCGATCGCCTTCACGGTGCCGATAGACCGTAAAGGTTGTGCCATCGTAAGAATTTAAGCCATCGGGAGTACCGAACCACATTATGCCGTTGCGGTCTTGATAAATACAAAACACCTCATCATTAGACAGCCCGTCCAAATGGTTGAGACGGCGAAAGGTACGTTCCTCGCCGTTTTGTGCGGAAAGATGCGCAATCATACCAACGAAGAGTATCGAAAGTAAGGGGATGAAAAAAGCTCTATGTCTGCGTATTTTCATGAACCAAGGTGTTTACATTGACATAGTTGGGAGTTCTATGGAAAAGATGGTGCCGCTTCCCATCGCACTTTCACACCAAATTGCGCCGCCATGCCGCTCCACGATTTGCTTCGAGATACTCAACCCCAAACCACTATTGCCCACGCCTTTGGTTGAGAAAAACGGCTCGAAGATGTGTGCTTGTACTTCCGGCGGAATACCTTTGCCATTGTCGGCAATGCTCACCGTTGCTTGCGTGGCGGTCTCTTCTGCCGTGATGCGCAGGGCGGTCGCTCCGGCTTGGGTGGCGTTCACCAGCATATTGAGCAGC
>JAAFHM010000128.1:0-7947 GCA_013298375.1 Ignavibacteria bacterium
GGCAGGAAATCTCTATGTTACTGACTTTGCCGCAAACCGTGTTCTGCGCTACAACAATGCCGCAGCAAAAGCAAATGGCGCAAATGCTGATGCCGTTCTTGGTCAAGCACTGTTTACGACAAGTGGTATCGGTGTTTCGGCAATAACGATGAATGGACCTGTTGGGCTTGCTCTGTCGGCGGCGGGGGATTTGTTTGTAAGCGAGTTTAACAATCATCGTGTTCTTGTCTTCAATAATGCTCTTGCAAAGGCGAATGGTGCAGCCGCAGACCGAGTTTTGGGACAAACCTCCTTCACAGCGAATGTTGCCGCGACAACGCAGTCGGGAATGAATCAGCCTCGTTTTCTCGCCTTTGTGCCGGGCGATAATGTTCTCGTTTTTTCAGAATGGACGAACAACCGCGTCATTCTTTACGGCGCACCTACGCCGCAGTCTGCACCGACCGTAACAAGTTTCTTACCAACCTCTGCACTTGCTGGCGCAACGGTCGTTATCACGGGAACAAACTTCAATAACGCAACAGTGGTGCAGTTTGGCGGAACAAATGCCGCTTCGTTTGTGGTTAATTCTCCCACACAGATTACCGCCGTTGTTGGCGCAGGGGCAAGTGGCAATGTGAGCGTAACAACGCCCGGAGGCTCTGCAAATCAAGGCGGATTTACCTTCCTCGCGCCGCCGACAATTTCCGGCTTTGTACCAACTTCCGCGCAAGCTGGAACGGTCATTACGATTAACGGAGCAAATTTCACTGGCACGACGCAAGTGCTTATCGGTGGCATCCCTGCTGGGTTCACAGTTGTTTCGGCTGTGCAGATTACGGCTACCGTTCCGAATGTCTGCGGTAATGGCGTGATTTCCGTAACAACGCCAATCGGGACAGGTACAAGTGCCGGAGGCTTTACCTATCTTGCCACCTACGTTTTGGGGCAAACGAATTTCACGACAGGTACGCCCGGATTGCTGAACAATAAATTTAACGCTCCCAACGGCATGGCGATTGATGCCGCGAACAATAAACTCTACGTTGCTGAATTTGCTAATCACCGTGTTATGCGCTTTAGCTTGCCGATTACGCAAAATTCACAACTTCCTGAAGCCGTGTTCGGACAAGTCAATTTCACCAGTGGTGCCGCAAATGGCGGCGGCGGCACAAATGCCGCAGGATTTAACGGACCCTTCACCATGAACGTCGGTACGGGCGGAGATTTGTGGATTACCGATATTTTGAACAATCGTCTTGTGATGATTCCTGCCGCGCACACCGCAGCAAATGGGGCTTCGGCAACAATGGTTCTTGGGCAGCCGAATTTGACAAGTAATGCTGCGGGCTTATCGGCGCAAAATATTTCCTCACCATATTCCACAAGGCTTGATGCGTCGGGAAATATGTGGATTGCCGATAATGTCAATCGTCGTGTTTTACAGTTTACTGCTCCTCTTAGCACGTTCCAATCAGCCTCTGTCGCACTTGGTGTTCCCGATTTTGTCACGAATAATGTTGTTTTACCAACTTCTACCAGAACAGGAAACACCGGAGACGTAGCGGTTGTCGGAGCATCAATCTATGTAAGCGATATTGCAAATCATCGTATTCTGCGATATGATTCGCCGTATGTTACGGGCATGGCGGCAAGTGTTGTGCTGGGGCAACCAACCATGACAACGGGACTAGCGAATACTCCTAATTCTACGCTCGGCTTAAATTTTGTGCAAGACCTCTACACCAATGGTACGGACTTATTTGCTGCTGATGTTGCTAACAACCGAGTTTTAGTCTATTTGAATGTGAATAGTAAAACAAGTGGTGCCGCGCCGGATGCGGTAATCGGGCAGCCGGATTTTACAACCATAACTTCAGGATTAACACAAGCAAAATTAAACGGTTTGCGTGATGTTGCCCTTAGTGCGGCAGGACAACTTATCATCGCTGACCAAGGAAACAACCGCGTTCTGGTCTTTGGACCAACATTTGCTACTCCTGCGCCAACGGTTACAAGTTTCTTGCCAACAAGCGCACTTGCGGGTGCAACAATCACCATTCGCGGAACAAACTTCACGGGAACATCACAAGTACAATTCGGCGGCGTAAATGCTGCATCCTTTACGGTTATTTCTGCAACGGAAATTTCTGCCGTTGTAGCGGTTGGTGGCGCAAGCGGGAATGTCAGCGTTACGACACCAGCAGGAACGGGTAATCTGCCGGGATTCACCTTTCTTCAACCACCGACGATTTCAGGATTTACGCCAGCAGCAGCACAAGGCGGAGCAATTATCACGATTAACGGCGCAAATTTCACTGGTACGACCGATGTGAAAATTGGGAATCAATCTGTTGCATATACGTTTGTTTCGGCATCACAAATCACGGCAACCGTTCCGGCACTGGGCGGTGGTGGCTTGATTTCCGTTACAACGCCGATTGGAACGGGTTCGAGCGCAACGGGATTTGGTTTCAACGGCGCATTTGTTATCGGGCAGCCGAATTTTACGAGTAACGGTGCAGCAACAAGTTCCACAGGTCTGAATTTTACCGAAGGTGCGGCAGTGGATGTCGTAAACGGCAAACTCTACGTTGCAGACCGCTCCAATAACCGCGTTCTGCGCTATGCGTGGCCCGTCGTTGCCAATACGCCAGCCGCGCAAATTGTCTTCGGGCAGCCGAATTTAACGAGCAATGCTGTTAATAATGGTGGCTTGTCGGCAAGCAGTTTGGCTAACCCAACGGGACTTCTGGTGGACGCTGCCACAGGCGATTTATGGGTCTCGGATGCCTCAAACCATCGTATTCTCCGCTTTGCTGCGGCGCATTCTGTCATAACGAATCAGGTTGCTGCGGTGCAAGTTTTGGGGCAGCCAAATTTCACGAGCAACGGTGCTGCAACCACGCAAACTGGTTTGAATTTCCCAACGGGACTTGCCTTGGAAGCAGGCGGACGCTTGTGGGCGGCAGACTATTTCAACAATCGCGTGTTGCGTTTTGACAATGCCGCCTCGCTTGGAAATGGCGCAAATGCTAGTGGTGTACTTGGGCAAGCGAACTTTACCACCAGTGCTGGTGCGCTCACGCAAAGCAGTATTAGCGCTCCAAACGGTATTTCGGTGGATGCCGCAGGAAATCTCTAGGTTTCGGATTATCTTGCTCATCGCGTTATGCGATTCAATAACGCTGCCGCTAAAGCAAATGGCGCAAATGCCGACGGTGTACTTGGGCAAACGCTCTTTACAACGAATGTCGGTAGCGTGGCAACGATGAATCAGCCTGTCGGTGTGGTTGTTTCGCCCGCCGGAGACCTTTTCGTCAGCGAAAACGCAAATAATCGTATTCTTGGTTTCAACAATGCTCTTGCAAAAGCCAATGGCGCAGCACCAGACCGTGTGTTTGGACAAACAACATTTACAACAAATGGTGCTGCGACAACGCAACCCGGCATGAATCAAGGGCGGCATCTGACGTTTGTTGCTGGTGATAATGTTCTCGTTTCTATGGAAACTAGTAACAATCGTGTTGTTTTGTACGGCACACCTACGCCGCAGTCCGTGCCGACAATTAGCAGCTTTGCACCAACGTCCGCGCTTGCCGGTGCTACGATTGTCATTTCAGGAACAAACTTCAATAACGCATCGGTGGTGCAGTTTGGCGGAACAAATGCCGCTTCGTTTGTAGTCAATTCTCCCACGCAAATTACCGCCATTCTTGGTGCTGGTGCCACAGGCAATGTTACCGTTACTACGCCCGGCGGAACGGTGAACCAACCCGGATTTTCGCTCCAAACTCCTCCAACTGCCTTTAGCGCAGCTACGCCGCCAACAGGCATAGTCGGCAGCGCGTACACCTACACTTTTGTTGCCAATGGCGCACCCGCGCCTACCTACTCCGTGCAATCCGGCACATTGCCGCCGGGTTTGACACTAAGCGGCGCGGGCGTACTTTCAGGAACGCCAACGGGAGCGGGAGGTACGGTTGGACCAATCGTCATTCGTGCAACAAACGTCGGTGGATTTTTTGATTGCACTCCCTTCAACATCATTATCAATGCTGCTCCTACGGCATTCACCGCGCAAACGCCGCCGATTGGTGTACCATTTGCAGCCTACACGCCATATGCTTTCGTCGCTAACGGCTTTCCAACTCCTACTTACGCTGTGCAGACAGGCGGCGCACTGCCCGCAGGCATGACCTTGAGCGCGGCGGGCGTACTTTCGGGAACGCCGACGGTTGGCGGGGTATTCGGTCCCTACACGGTTCGCGCAACAAACATTGCAGGAACATTCGATACCGCACCATTCACCATCACGCTTGGTCTTGCACCGACGGCATATTCCGCGCAAACGCCGCCATCGGGCGCGTTGGGGCTGTCGTATTCGTACATTTTCACAGCAAACGGCATTCCCACGCCGACCTACGCGGTGCAATCGGGAACGCTTCCCGCAGGACTGAGCCTCAATGCGGCGACGGGCGAGCTTTCCGGCATTCCGACAGCGACGGGAACATTCGGACCCATTATGATTCGCGCTACAAACATCATGGGAACGTTTGATACCGCGCCGTTCACGATTGCCATCAATACCGCACCATCAAGTTTTTCCGCACAAACGCCGCCAAATGGTCTTGTTGGTGCGGTGTACAATTATTTTTATGCTGCAAACGGCTTGCCCGTCGCCACATACAGCCTTTTCGCGGGAACATTGCCGCCGGGTGTGTTCTTAAATGCTGCAACGGGGCAGCTTATCGGAACGCCAACCGTTGGCGGAACGTATAGCGGCATTGTCATTCGCGCAAGCAATGTCGCGGGTGCTATCAACTCCGCTCCGGCAACAATCAGCATTAGTGGCGCACCAACGGTGTTCGCTGCCGCGCCCGTCAGTGGCGTTGTCGGAACGCCGTACACCTTTACTTTTTCTGCGAATGGTTTCCCAGCGCCCGCATACAGCCTTGCTTCCGGCGTGTTTCCGCCCGGCCTGACGCTCAATAGCGTAACGGGCGAACTTTCAGGAACGCCGACAACGGCAGGTGTTTTTGGTGTAACGGTCATCACAGCAAGCAATGGCGCGGGATCTATCAATTCCAATAGTTTCTCAATCACTATCGCTGGCGCACCATCGTCGCCAACAGCCTTTACCGCTCAAACGCCAGGCACAGCAACAAGCGGAACGCCATACAGCTACACCTTTGCGGCAAACGGCTTCCCATCGCCAACCTTTAGCGTGGTTTCCGGCTCCTTGCCGCCCGGTCTCACGCTGAATCCCATTACAGGGCAGGTAACAGGCACACCGACAGTTTCAGGCTCCTACGGACCTATCACGATTCAAGCCGCAAACGGTAGTGGTAATCTCAATTCTACGCCGTTTACCATCACGGTCAATGGCGCACCAACGGCATTTTCTGCACAAACGCCGGGTAGTGGTGTTGTCGGAACGCCGTACTCTTATGCTTTGGCGGCAAACGGCTTGCCAGCGCCCGCATACACACTCGTTTCTGGCACATTGCCGACGGGTTTGACATTGAGTGGCACTGGCGTAATTTCCGGTACACCGACGGCAGCAGGAACGTTTGGACCGATTACCGTCCAAGCAAGCAATGGTGCGGGTAGTGTCAATTCTAGTGCTTTCAGTATTACGATAACGGGCGTGGGCAGCGCACCAACGTTGTTTACTGCGCAATCCCCGCCAAACGGCTTGGTTTCTACCGCTTACGCTTATACCTTTGTCGCAAACGGCTCACCTGCGCCAAGTTATGCGGTCAATACGGGAACATTGCCGCCGGGACTAGCGCTCACGGGCGCAAACGGCTTGCTCTCAGGTGTTCCAACAGCTTCCGGTGTTTTTGGTCCAATTACTCTAACGGCAACAAATGGCTTCGGTTCGGTGAACTCTGCACCCTTCAACATCACGGTTAATGAGGCTCCGACGGCATTTACTGCGCAAACACCGCCGAGTGGGGCGGTTGGCGCGGCATACAATTACACGGTTGTTGCTAATGGCTATCCTGCTCCCACCTACACGCTTGTTGGTGGCTCACTTCCTGCGGGTTTGACGCTTTCGCCAAGCGGTGTAATCTCTGGAACACCGACGGGAGCAGGAGCATCAAGCGGAATTCTCGTTCGAGCGCAAAATGCATTTGGGAATGTAAATACGGTTTCGATGAATATCGTGATTTCGGCAACACTCGTTGCGCCGACGGCTTTCACCGCACAAACGCCCCCAAGCGGCAATTTGAGTACGCCATACAGCTACACCATAGCGGCAAACGGCTCTCCAAGCCCGACATACAGCATTTTCTCAGGAACGCTGCCAACGGGATTGACGCTGAATGCGGCTACGGGTGAGATTTCGGGTACACCAACCGTTGGCGGTGCGTTTGGACCAATCGTTATACAAGCAAGCAATGGTGCGGGTACGCTGAACACGACACCAATCAATATCACGATTAACCAAGCACCACCCACGATAACGAATTTCACGCCAACAGGCTCTCTTGTTGGAGCGACGATAACGATTAACGGTACAAACTTGACGGGTGTAACGGCAGTTTCGTTTGGTGGCGTTGCCGCAGCCAGTTTTACTCCTGTTTCGGCAACGCAAGTAACGGCAGTTGTTGCGGCGGGCGGAGCAACAGGTAATGTGAATTTAACAACCCCAGGCGGCACTGCTGTTTTGGGCATCTATTCATTCTTTGTGCCACCGACCATTACATCTTTTACACCGATGGTGACGGCGGTCGGCGTACCCATAACAATTACGGGAACAGGTTTTACGGGCGCTACGCAGGTGCAGTTTGGCGGCGTTAATGCAACGTCGTTTACGGTTGTTTCGCCAACGCAAATCACGGCGATTGTGCCGCCAGGCGCTCCAAATATGCCGATTTCGGTAACAACGCCCGGCGGAATTGCGAACTCCGCAGCATCGTTTATGCTTGTTGCTTCGGCATCGGAATTTTACTATCAAGCAGGTGCGGCGGACAATCCGGCAAATTGGAACACGCTGCCGAATGGCGGCGGGCTTTCTGCAAGCAGTTTCTCGACCGCAGGGCATAATTTCTACGTTTCTAATGCTCGTACAGCAACATTCTCCGCCAACGCCAGCATTGGTGCGGGGGTGACGATGCAGGTCGAAAACGGCTCTGCACTTACCGTTGCAACAGGTAGAACACTCACCAATCTTGGGTCTTTACGCATCAATGCTGGTGGGCGCTTGCGTTTGGAAGGCACCGGAGCAGTCGCGGGCGTGAGCAATGTGCAGTATTTAGGGCAAAATGCGGTCTTGGAATATCGCGGCGGTAACAATCGCCCTACGTCTGATATTGAATTTTCTCCATCATTCTCTGCATCGCTCCGCTTAGATTCGGCTTCGGTGCGTTTGAATAATAGCAAAAATGTTCAGGGTGCGTTTACCGCTCAAAATGCCAGTGTGCTGAATTTTGGTGCAAATAATGGATTAACACTCGGTGGCGAAATATCGCTGAGTGCAAGTCGCTTGGGAACAGATTCAACGAATACATTGATCCTTGCCGGAAGCGGCACTATTACTGGTTCGGCAATCTTTGACAACGGTTCGGGAAGCAATGTCGTTGGCACGTTGAAAATGCAGCGCACGGGGCGAAATCTGACACTCGGCGGAAACCTGCGCATAGCGGGTTCGCTGCACTTGAACGGTGGCAACCTTATCGTTCCAAGTGCGCAGACACTTCTTGTGACGAATACTGCCGACACTGCTTTGCAGGGTGGTTCGGTGTCGTCATTTATAGCGGGTGCTTTGTCGCGTCAACTCTCCGCAAATCTCACGCCCGCCGATACGCGCGTTTGGGGTTACCCCATCGGCAAAGGCTTGGTCTATCTGCCGGCAGTGTTGCAAGGCGCAACGACGGGCAGCACACGTCCTGTGGTCGCACTCGAAGCATTTAACGTGCAGTCGGGCGGCAGTACGGGTATTGGCTTAACGGGGGCATT
>JAAFHM010000128.1:7957-10860 GCA_013298375.1 Ignavibacteria bacterium
GTGTGGGGCTGAACGACAGCACTCGTGTTGCCTTTTCGTCATCGCAAGCAGGAACGTATCAAAACGCGGGTGGCGTTTTGCAAAGCGCAATGGGTGGTCAAGCAGTTGTCAGCGATGGCGTACCGTCGGGAGCGATGGGCGCACAGCGCTTTTTTGCACTTGCCGGAGCCGCCGCAGCGCCGGGAGATACCACACCGATACTTCTGCCGAAAATTACCCGCTTCTTCCCTGACAGAGGCACAGAAGAGACCGTCGTAACGCTCATTGGTGAGAATTTTACGGGTATTAACTCCGTTGCCATCGGAACGCTTCCTGTTGGCAGCTTCCGTGTGCTTTCTTCGACGGGCATTAGCATCACCGTTGGAGCGGTGCGGACGGGACCCATTCAAATTGGCGGTCCGAATGGCGGTACTGCCTCAAGCACCCCATTTACGCTGCTTGCTGCGCCCGTTATTCAATCGGTCAGTCCACAAATGGCGGGTCCTGGGGCAAAGGTAACGATAACGGGGCAGAACCTTGAAAGCGTGACCACACTGACCTTTGGCGGTGTGACGATTACGAATTTTACCATCAATCCGAATGGCACAATTACCTTTGTTGTGCCGCCAGGCGCAACAGTAGGCGCAACCAGTACTCAAATCCGCTTAAATGCTGATGGCGGTATGACGCAAGCTACAACATCGGTCGTGTTTGTGCCGCAAGCCATGATTACGGGTTTTGCGCCAGCTACGGAAACGACAGGCGCGACAATCACCATTCGCGGAACAAATTTCGTGGGTGTGCAGGGTGTTCGTTTTGGCACGGATTCCGCGTCGGTAGGAGCGAACTTCACGGCGAATGACTCAACGCGCATTTCGGTTATTGTTCCGGCACGCACGGCGGCAATGGGGACGGAAGTGCCTGTTCGGGTGATTCTTGCTGGTGGTGTACGCATAACGGCACCAGATCTTTTTGCTTACAAAAACACGGCGACAGGCTCCACCTCTGGCAGTTTCGATTTGACGCAGCTTATTGACGTGACTGAATTTGTGGATAAAATCGTCGGCAATGGCGGCGAAGTGCGTGTACGCGGCTCGAATTTGCAGTTTATTAACGATATTTCCGTAAGAACCAGTGTCAGTGCGGGCAAAGCAGAATATCGTATTTCCTCATCAGGGCAAATTACGCTGCTTCTGCCAAAACAAAACTTGCTCTCCGGCACAGGCGGAACGGTCTCGTCGTCGGCAACATCGGTTGTCTTTTTGGGCGCATATAATTCTCTCTCCTTTGCCAATGCTTTTAGCATTATCAGTACACCCGAAGTGGCGACGGTTACTCCTTCGGAGGCTGGTGTGGGCGAAGAAATTGTCATCACAGGAAAAAGTTTGGATTTGGTCACCGCCGTCACGATTGGTGGAACAAACGCAACTTTCCGTTTGGAAGGCTCTACGAGGCTTGTCGTGCGGATGCCGGCACGTCCCGGAACAACGAATATTCCGCTTTCGGGACGCTTGAACCTTCTTTCGGTGGGCGGTATCAATACGGCAACGTCTGTTGTGGTCAATACGGCGTTTGCAGGTGGCTTGCCGTCTATCACCAGCTTCAGTCCTGCTTCGGGCAGTGGTGGCACGACGATTACCGTTACGGGCGCAAATCTGAGCGCGGTGAGTGCGGTTCGTGTTGGCGATATCCCGGCTGCTGCTTTTACGCTTCTTTCGCCAACTGTGCTAAGTATTAGGCTTCCGGCGGGTGTGAGTCGTGTAGCGGAAGGGCTTTTGATCTTGACTGCGCCGTCCGGCGACGTACTTTCGCGTACACCGTTTGTGTTTACGGAATCGCTGCAAGCGGATTCCGCAAGGGTGATGGAGTTAGCAAGAATGCTTCCTGCGGGCAGAACATTGCTGAATTGGCGCTCCAATACGCCGATTACGGAATGGGATAGTGTGAAAATCTCAGGCAACCGCATTATCGGGATACGCCTGCCGTCTGCGGGCTTGCGAGGCACGATTCCATCAGGCTTGGCGGCGCTGACGCAATTACAAGTATTGGATATTTCAGGAAATGCTTTCACGGGCGGTATTCCATCCAACCTCACGGCACTTACGCAATTAGAAGAATTTATCGCCAATCGTAATCAACTGAGCGGCACGCTTCCAAGCGCTGTTGTTTGCTCATGGCGTAGATTGCGCCGCTTCGATGTGAGCAATAATAGCATCGGTGGAGAAATTCCGGCGTGTCTTTCGACGTTGGAAAACGGTGAAACCATCAATCTTTCGGGCAATCAGTTTACGGGACAAATTCCCGTGTCTCTAGCTTCTATGCCGAATTTGCGGGAATTGCGCTTGAGCAATAATCGTCTCACGGGGCGTTTGCCTCGTGAATTTGGAACGGTGGGCGCACTCCGCGCACTGGCGACGGCACAAGCCAAAACCACCGCTCAACTGACACAAGCACAAACGCTCCAAGTGTTCGACGTGAGCAACAACGAATTAGAAGGCGAAATTCCGCAAGAATGGTCAGGTATCGTGAACATCCGCGAAATGAACTTGAGCAATAACCGCTTGTCGGGCGCAGTGCCGCGTGGTATCGCAGGCTGGCAGTCGCTCACCGTCTTGCGCTTGGCGAACAATAACTTTAGCGGCGAGTTGCCAAGCGGCGTTCAGTGGAACAATCTTCTCGAAATCAATATCGAAAACAATCGCTTCACGGGCGCATTGCCGCTTGAACTCTCGCAATCAAGCCGCTTACGGACGATTCGTGCAGCGAACAACGCGTTCACGGCATTGCCAAATCTCAGCAGAACCCGTATTGATACGCTTTTGGTGGAGAATAATCGCCTAGAATTTGGTTCGCTTGAGCCGACAACAAAACTTTCGCCCGGAGCGCGTCATTTCCGCTTCATTCCGCAAGCCCGTGTAGGTTCT
>JAAFHM010000253.1 GCA_013298375.1 Ignavibacteria bacterium
TCAGCAAATAATCGCTATACAAATCCAACAATTCCGTTTTCATAACCGTTTCCGCTAACGTTAGCAACTTGTGATTTTACCTTCCAAATATACTTGGTTTTTCACGTCCTTGCGTAAGGTGAGTGAATAATCTTCTTCCGTAGCACAGGCAGTCGCCGGAAGTGTACAGTTCGGCGCTCCAAGACGGGAAGCATCCAGCGTTTACAACAACTGAATTTCTACGCTTTTACCTACTGCCTGCGCATACTTTCGCAACGTTGAAAGGCGTACATCTTCAGCATGATTCTCTAAGCGAGATATTGCCGACTTTGTTGTGTGCAGTTCTTCGGCTAAACGCTCTTGCGTTAGTCCAGCAGATTCTCTTGCTTGACGTAGGATTGCACCGATTTTGAATTGCTCATAGCCTTCATCAAATCCGAAGGCAAACTCTGCGTCGCGCTTTTTGCGCTCTGCTATGTAGCGTTCTACATCATCCATGAGGTTTCCTTAATAAATAATCTCGTTTTCGCTCAGTGGCAATCTCTTGAATTCAAGTTGTAAGTGCGAAAGTTCTTCGACAGAGAAGATATGCGGTGTTGAGCGACTATTGTACCGCTCGAATGTGAAAGTAGTGATAAATATCTTGTGGAATAAATTTGCTCATTCATTGCTCATCAAGCCAGTATCAAAGCCAAATCTGAAGATTGCGTTTCGCACTTACAACTTGAATCCACGATATGTTTACAGTTCCATGTCAGTAAAAACTTGCATTCATGGTAAAAAGAAACTGCCAGATGAAGCGCATCTCCATTTGCATCAGCAGACATAATCTTATTGCGAATATAAATTTGTGCTAAATACATGATTCTTAAAATACCTAACTATTTATAAGCAAGCATTGAAGGCACGTTAAATTTAAGAAGCCGCACAGATACTGGTTTAAAAATAAACGCTTATTTTAAGAATTACATACTAAAGTTCTGTACTCAAATAGATTAAACTATAAACAGAACAATTTTTATTGTATATCAATAACTTACAAGGAAAAAGCAGTTTAATATTTGCCTGTCCACAACCTTAGTTTCCTGTATTTGTACTGCTTTTTTCCCTATAGGTTGGAAAGAAATGTTCTTGTGCTTTGCCATTGACAACAGTGAGTTCTATTGGCGTTAAGATAGAAGGGCAGCACATAGCGTCTTCTTCGTGATATTGTGTTTTTGTAATATAAATTTTTCCATCTTTTATTTTCTCCGTGTAGAATTTGTAATCAGGCTCAAAGCCACCAATTACTTTTACTTTATTTCCGAAATTTTCATAAAAAACTAAACTGTGTCCCCACATTGCATTGCCACCGTCTTTAGGAGATAGGAAGAAATATATTACAACATCATCTAAACCATCATTGGTGATGTCACCTGTTAGAAAACCTCCATAATTTACTCGAGCATCATGACTACTAGCAATCTGAGGCATATAAGCATTGAACTTACTTTCTGCTTCCTTTGTCAGTTCAAGCAGTGATTTTTTATTTGTTGCTGTTGGAGGATTTTTCAGTAAAGGTTGTGAGGTTGTGACTGAATTTTCCTTGAGGTCATTATACAAAAAGCCAGCAAGGATTGTAAAACACAAAACTAATATAGCTACTGCATATACCTTGTTGCTTTTAATGGCTCGGCTAATAATAGACCACCACGATTGTTTTTCAAATTGGGATGATTGTGGTTTAGTATTCACTTGCTCGAAATGGATTGCATTAATATTAGAACTTGCTGTTAAAATAGCTTTTTTTTGAGCATTAAACTCTTCTTCGGTGAGTAACCCAGACCTCAATAATTTGCCAAGCTTTTCAATTTGTGTAAGTTGTTCTTTATTCATTTATTTACCCTGTTTGTTTTTGGTTTTCATCAACAATAAAGTTAAGCCAGTTACGCAAAGAATAACCGAAATCAATCCAGAGGCAACTACTTTTTGCAGAACATTATCCCTATAGGCAGAATTTCTCATTGCAGATTCAAAAGAGTCATTGGACTGAAAATTTTGAAATTGAATAACCCCAAAAATCAATGCAATTATTCCAATGACAAGGAATAATGAACCAATAAAGTTTTTTATATTAGGATTTTTTTTTGCTGCGTAGATTATCAGCAAAAGAGCGAGTAAAATCATCAAAAATTGTATACCTTCGCCCCCCAAACTAATCAAAATAATTCCTATTGATACCACCAAGAACATAATTAGAATGCCATTTTTAAATATTTTTTTTAGTGCTGCTTGTTTCTCACCGACTTTAATTTCGGTATGCATTTTCTGAGCTTTTATTTTGATAGGTGTCTTATTTTCTTCTGACTCAGTTTTTGTATAAGACTTCTGCTGGTTGCTATCCTGAAATGGCGTTTTGGGTGAATTATCTGCTCCTTCTGATGTATTCAAAGTCGTATTTTTAGTTTCAATGAGTATTGGTTGTAAAATTTTTTCTTTATTAAGTTGAAATTCATCATCGGTAAGTAGCCCATTTAATCTTAATTGAGCAAGGCGCTCCAGTATCTCAAGTTGTTCATTTGTCATGATTTACAAGCAATAAAATGATTTAGATGTGTTAATTTGCTCTAAAAAAACAGCCAAATAAAAAATAACAGCGCACTTTGGTCTCTTGAATTCAAGCTCCCAAAATAAGCCCAAAATCGTAAATTCGCCAAGCACTTTTCTCGGTTTTTCACGCTGTTTTTTAGCTGTTTTCATGGAAATATTATGAATGCCAATTAAGAGTTAGATTTTGTTACCGTTTTTAGACGAATTTCGCCGATTTTACGGAAAACGTTTTTTTGAAGATTTGCAATATCCTCGAAACTTTCAAAAATTCGGCACTTTTCATTTTCAACTCTTAATTGGCATTATGAGCAATTCCGTAGCTATGCCGCCGTTCCTAACCGCGTTGAGGAATATCAGAAATCGCTCAAAAACAAGTGAACAATCTTCCTTCGTAACACAGACGAGAGCGCCGCGCTCACCTGCCTCTTTAGCCCGCCAATCACGCCACTTCCCTAGCGCCAATCACATTAAACCGACTCGCAACAAACGCCGCATCTGCGAAAGAAGCATTGCCCGCAGGATTTGCGCCCGCACCATGAAAATCGCTAAATGCTGATGATTGATTCACAAAAATTCCGCCCACATAATTAAACGCCACTGGCGCTTTTCCTTCATAAATAATCGCTGTTTCGGCTTGCTCACGTTGCGCATTGTCGGTGGTATAGACGAGCGTCGTCAGTGCGCCTTTTTGTGCAAGGCTACGCAAAAGCAGGTGCAGACTGTGGTCGAAGCCGTCGGTCGGAATAAGGAAACTAATCGGTCCGAACCACTCATTTTCGTAAATATCGCGCTGCTCCACACTTGCCTGCAACACGAGTGGTGAAGCCGTTCTTGCGTTGGGAAAACCGCCCTGCTCGACAGTCCCGGAATCACGCACTACCTTCAAACCCAGTGTTTTCGCTGTTTGTACGCGCTCAAATGTTACGGTGCTTTGGATGCTACCCGTAATTGCTGCCATTTTGGGGTTGGTAACGAGTGCATCAATTTTTGCTGCAAAGCGCTTCGCTACTTCATCAAACGGAATAACCGTATCGCCTTCTTTTACGCCGTTTTTGTTCACAAAAAAGTTCTGCGAAGTCGTACACATCTGCCCGCTATAGAGCGAGAGCGTAAAAGCGAGATTGTCCAGTACGGCATCCAGATTTTCGACGCTTTCCAGAATCACGCCGTTCACGCCCGCTTTTTCGGTAAAGACCGCTTTTCCGTGTTTTCGCCCGATTTCTTCAATCGTGTTGCCAAAAGCGCCGCCCGTGAAATCAATCACGCTCACAGCAGGATGCTCGGAAAGCGTGAGTGTGAGCGGGTTTGCGCTGCTATCGGCTGCAAGCTGCACCAAATGCGGGTCTAAGCCCAAATCGCGGAACGTCTCTTGCAACGATGCCACCACGACGGCTATTGCCAAGACGGATTTCGGATGCGGCTTCACAATGACCGGATTTCCCGTAACAAGACTTGCAAACAAGCCCGGAAGCGTGTTCCAGACGGGGAATGTGGAACAACCAATCACCAAACTCAGCCCTTTGGGAACGATGTGAAAATTCTTTTTTACGGTAATATTTGCTGCTCCGGCGGGCTTCACCCACGTTACTTCACTCACGAACTGCGCTTGTTCGCTGAAACCAAGAGCAACTGCTTCCAAAGCGCGGTCAAACGAGTGCGGTCCCGATGCTTGGAACGACATGGCAAAGCTCTGCCCCGCCGTGTGCATGGTGGAATACGCAATCTCGAAAAAGGTTTTGCCGGTTCCGGCTCGCTCCAATGCCTCAATCAGCACGACAGCGCGTTCCGATGGAGAAAAGCGCTGCCACTGCATTTTTGCGTTATGCGCGTTCGTGATAAGGCTTTCTACGGAAAAGGTCGGATACTGCACACCAAGCGGAAAGCCAAAGGGCGATTCTTCTTCGCCGTGCCAGCCTGTTTCGCCTGCTTGCAGAAGGCGCGTAAACTTGTGGTTTAATGAGGCTTTGAAGGCTGCTTCGCCTTCATCGGCAGCAGTTTCGCCATAGACTTTTTTGCTGGGCGACTCGTTCCAATGCGCAAAGTATTCGCGGGAAACGTTTGCTTCGGTTGCTTTGTCAAGCGTGGCGGCGTGTTTTTCGGTAAGTTCTGCGAGGGTCATGGTTGCTGGAGTTGAGGGTAAAATGGTTATCGGAAATTTTTCAAAAGTCATTTTGAGATTTGCGGAGTGTCTATTGTCAGCGCTTCTCGCCCGTTTCGGCGGTAAATTCTGAAATCATTGTCATCCACCGTTAGAATGATGTGTTCACGGTATTTTTCCTGCTCAGCCATGACAACGATACAAGCATCAGCATAATCAATCGGGACATTTTCGTAGCGTTGTAAGAGAGTAATGACGCGGCTTGTGTGGTTTTCAACGCGAAAATCAATTTTGACCAACCCTGCTTCTAACAAATCCAATAAACGCGCCACTGCTCTAACATCAGTCCTTGAACTCAGCATATACGCTGCTTCCGCTATAACAGCCTCACACGTGTAAAATGGCGGTTTGTGGCTTTGGGCTATGCTAACTGCCCAATCATAATATTGGTCTGCTTTGTCTAAATATGCAAGAAAGAACCCGGTATCAGCGATTATCCGCATTCCTACTCCTTCCGAAGCCCTTGAGGTATTCCTTGTTGCTTGATAAATCGCCTAATCCAGAATCAACAGAACCCACCAAATGCTTGCTCCTCTCATAAAAGGAGTTTTTAACAGGCTTTTGAGTATCGGCACTAGTTTTTGTGCTGTTTGTCTTTTTATTTTTAGTTGTTGGTTTTTGTGTTTTCGTAGCCATAGAAGCCTCGCATTTAAGCCATTATATTTATGGAAAGTTCTTGCTCATTTCTGAAATAATCTTCTGAAAGCCTGTAAAAATGCGGCGTAGCGAAAAAACGCCACACTACGCCGCATCATATCAACGCTCACTTATTGCTCAGAACAATTTACTCAAACGCTTGAATACCAGTAATATCCGCACCCAAAATCAGCGTGTGAATATCGTGTGTACCCTCGTAAGTCTTGACCGATTCAAGATTTGCCATATGGCGCATAATCGGGTACTCGCCCAAAATGCCGTTTGCACCGTGAATATCACGCGCTATACGCGCAATTTCGAGTGCCATCCATACGTTATTGCGTTTTGCCATCGAAACGTGTTGGGGAGTGGCTTCTCCGGCATCTTTGAGTTTGCCGCAGCGTTCAGCCATAAGTTGTGCCTTCGTGATTTCATTCAGCATCCAGACAAGTTTCTCCTGCACAAGCTGGAAACCTGCAATCGGCTTGCCAAACTGGATGCGGGTTTTAGCATAGTTCAGCGAGGATTCGTAACACGCCATTGCTGCGCCGATTGCTCCCCACGAAATGCCGTAACGGGCTTGTGTGAGGCAGCCCAGAGGTCCTTTCAACCCTTCCACATTCGGCAGCAAGTTTGCTTCGGGAATTTCGCAGTCTTGGAAGACGAGTTCACCCGTTGCTGAGGCGCGAAGCGAGTGTTTGCCTTTCATTTCGGGTGCGGTGAAGCCCGGTGTGCCTTTTTCCACCAAAAAGCCGCGCACAACGCCGTCCAACTTCGCCCAGACAACCGCTACATCAGCCACATTGCCGTTGGTAATCCACATTTTTGCGCCGTTCAGCAAAAAGCCGTTGCTGGTCTTTTTGGCGTTGGTAATCATGCCGTTGGGATTCGAGCCGTGGTCGGGTTCGGTCAAGCCAAAACAGCCGATAGCGTCTGCCGATGCCAGCTTCGGAAGCCAGTGTTTACGCTGTTCTTCGTTGCCGTAAGCATAAATCGGATACATCACAAGCGAACTTTGCACCGATGCGTAGGAACGCAAACCCGAATCACCACGCTCTAATTCCATCATTGCCAGTCCGTAAGCGGTGTAGCTGGCTCCGGCGCAGCCGTACTCGTGCGGAAGCGTAATGCCGAAAACGCCCAGTTCAGCCATACGTTTTGCAAGATGTTTGGGGAATGTGCCTGCTTGGTAATGTTCTTCAATAATCGGCAGCACTTCGTCATCAACGAAAGAGCGCACGGTGTCTTGAATCAGGCGCTCTTCAGGGGTGAATAATGCACCGACGTTGTAGTAGTCAAAAGGGTTATTAGCGCTTTGTTTTAGGGCTTTTCCGTTTTTATGCACACCATTGGTTGTCGCGCCGTTGGTTTTGGGCATTGTGGCAGTTGCAGACATGGCGTTATTCCTTGAAAAATGAAGAAGAATGAGAGATAGAATTATCACGAGTGGAGACCGCAAAATTACAAATATTTACGCAGCGAGCGAAAGAATTTCGCGGAATATATCATGCCGTAAAAGTAGAGAAAAATTGTATATGTCTCTAATTTTACTTTGGCAAGTTAGGCTAAAACAGAGGTACAATCGTCGTTTCGGAGAAATTATTCCAATGAAAAAAAACTCCTTAACCTCTGTAGTACTCTCAAAACCGAGATAGTCAGTTACAACTCC
>JAAFHM010000275.1 GCA_013298375.1 Ignavibacteria bacterium
TGGCGGAGCATCGGTAGGGACTGAATAGTGCCAGTTTCGTTATTGGCGTGCATGAGGCTAATGAGTGTTGATGCGTCATTGAAAGCAGGAACGTCTGCAATGCGCACAAAACCTTGTTCGTCAACAGGTAAAATTGCCGTTGTTATCCCCTCGCGGTGCAGTTCTTCCGCAGGATGCAAGACAGCGTGATGCTCGGTCGCGCCGACGACCACACGCTTGACGAGTGCTGATTCGCGGCAAGCGCTCTTTAGTACAGTATTATTGGACTCCGTGCCGCCACTGGTAAAAATAAGTTCCGCCGGATGAGCGACAATGAGGTGTGCAATCTCTTCCCGCGCATTTTCCACCGCAACACGCGCCTTGCGTCCAAGCGCATAGACTGACGAAGCGTTGCCGTATTCCTCGCGTAGCCAAGGAAGCATGGCTTCTAAAACATGGTCGTCGAGGCGTGTTGTGGCGCTGTTATCAAGGTAAATCATGGTAGCTGGGCAAGTTGTGACGCGGCGTTTGTGGGGCGCTGTCGTAGATTTCTTTTGTCAAATATAGCAAAAAATACCGTGAAGTTTTTGTAAATTGCTGGCTTCATGTCGTCATTTCATCCATGAATTATTTGCCATCATGCACATTTCCCTAGAAACCATTGATAACATTGCGCGGCTTTCGCGCCTTGAATTTCCCGATAATGAAAAAGCAGCATTTGTGGAAAAATTCGAGCAGATTATCACTTATTTCGATGCTCTCGAAACATTTGACCTTGAAGGCATAGAGCCGCTCAAAAGCATCGCTGACACAGGAGACAACACCTTCCGCGACGATGTTTCGGAGCGCTCCACGACAACCGCCGAAGCACTTGCAAACGCTCCAAAACACAATAGCGTCTTTTTCAAAGTTCCGAAAGTTTTGGGTGGAAGTTAAGCGGTGGAGGGTGTATCATGCAAGAATTGCTGCCGTCCGGCGGATTTTCCCGTTATCACTCGCCGGACGGCGAAGAAGCCGCCCGACGATATGACACGCCCTATTTCTTATACACAACCTTCCCGCCGGAAATGGTCGTCAATACCTTCACAGTGCGGAGTTTCTGGACGGAAGCGGTCATAATATCATCCTCCAAAACGACCATATCTGCTAATTTCCCTACCTCCAAACTGCCCTTCAATCCCTCTTCAAAACCCGCGATTGCCGCATAAATTGTCATGCCGCGCAGGGCAATTTCTCGCGTCAAGGCTTGGTCTGCTTGGAAGCCGCCCTGTGGCTTATTCTGCGCATCCTGCCGTGCGACAGCCGCGTGAAAGCCATAAAGCGGGTTGATGTCTTCAACAGGAAAATCACTGCCAAGCGCGATGATTCCTCGTTGTTCGTAGAGATCTTTGAACGTGTATGCCGTTTTGATGCGCTCCGCGCCTAATTTCTCGCCCGCCCATGGCATATCGGAAGTGCAGTGCGTGGGCTGTACCGAAGGAATAATGCCGTATTCACGGAATTTGCTCATGTCTTCTTTCGCCACCACTTGTGCGTGTTCGATGCGCCAGCGCTTGGTTCTGCCAAACATCCCCAGATATTTGCCGTAAAGGTCAAGAATGATGCGGTTCGCCGAATCCCCGATGCAATGCGTATTGAGTTGAAACGGCGTTTTGCTCAGGCGCTGCACCAGACGCTCCATCCATGCCGGGTCAATCGTCAAAAAGCCACGCGTGGCGGGTTTATCGCTATACGGAGCCAGCAAACAAGCGCCTCGTGAGCCAAGCGCACCATCGGCAAGCACTTTGAACGAGCGCACGGTCAGATAATCCGTTTGCAAAGCGCCCTGCTTCAAATAGCGGTCAACATTTTCATCGGTCGGCGTAAGCATGGCATAAACCCGCATATCCAGGCGTTTTGCAGCATAGAGTTTTTTGTACGTTTCCACCAGTTCGTGCGAAATTCCGGCTTCGGCGACGCTGGTGAGTCCGACGGCAAAACAACGATTTTGTGCCGTCAGTATGGCATCTTCCACTTCTTTTTCGGTCGGGGCGGGAATCCGCATGGTTACTTTATCCATAGCATTATCCAGCACAATTCCCGTCAATTTCCCATTCACTTTTTCTACCAAACCCCCTTCTACGCGGGTTTCGGGCGTAATTCCTGCTAGTGTAAGTGCGGCAGAACTTGCCAAAAGCGCGTGTCCGTCAATTCGAGTCAAGCAAACGGGAACGCCCGGAAACAAGGAATCAAGCGGCTCTTTGGTGGGAAAGGCTTTCACTGCCCAATCATTTTGGTCCCAACCGCGCCCGATAATCCAGCGTTTATCAGGATTTGCCTTGCGGTACGCCTTGAGCTTCTCCAATACTTGCTTGTATGAGGTTGTGCCTTGCAAATCGGCATATTGCAGCATTTGTCCGTAATTGTACAAATGTGCGTGTGCATCATAAAATCCCGGATAAACCGCCTTCCCTTTTGCATCCAGCATTTGTGGGGCTTTCCAGTTCTGCAGAATTTCTTTCGATGTACCAAGGGCAACAATGCGGCTTCCCCGCACTGCAACAGCCTCAGCGGTAGAAAATGCGCCATCGACGGTGTAAATGCGTGCATTATGGAGAATGAAATCGGCTGTTCCTTGCGCAGACAGGCGCGGAGCAGTACCGAAAAAGCCAAGAAGGGCGATACGAAGCAGGAAGAAAGAGAGTGACTTCATAATGGCGGGAAAGAATTGAGGTTGTTGAATATTGGGGACACTTTCAGTTGTATGCCTGTGCCACGGTTTTTCGCCGTGCTACGGGTTTCCCCGCGAGATTCCGTCGTGCCAAAGCACGTCATCTGCCATTGCAATATAGCATATTTACGGTTACGGACAGAATGAGTTTAATATGTTAATATGCTCAACGTGAGATTACACGCGCTTTACAACCTGAATTTGTTGGATGTTCGGGGGCGAACGGCGGCAATATCACGGGCGAAAAAAGAGAGAACTATCATTGATTTTGTGAGAAATTCAGTAAATTAAAAGAGTATCTGTCCTGTACGTGAGCAATACGTTTTTGTGCTGCACCTTTCAATCGTTGCGGGATAACTATTCACGTACTTCTTGCTTTCACGCTTTATAGGGATAATTGAATGTATGCATAATTCTTTACCAACTCTTTTTTTCTCCGCATCATCCGTGAGGTTTGCAGGGTTTATCGGGCTTTTGTGTATGCTTTGTATGCCATTTTATCCTGCTATCGCTGATTCTACCGATTCACTGCTGACACAAATTCAGCAACGACAGGATGATACGACGAAAGTGGAAATGCTGACAACTGTTGCAAACAACCTTGCCAGAGTTGCGCCCCAAAAAAGCCTTGAATACGGAATGAAGGCGCTGGAACTGGCACAAAAACTGGATTTTCGTCGCGGTGAAGCTCTGGCCGTCTATAGCATTGCGAACGCACAATATCGCTTAGGCAATTACGCTCCGGCACTGGAATTTGCTATTAAAGCGCAGAATGCGTATGAGAAATTGGGCGAAGTCAAAAAGGTGGCGCAGTGTTTGAACCGTATTGGCACCATTTACAAAAATCAAAAGCAGTACGACGAAGCAATTAAGGCGCTCAACGAGTCTTTGCGCCTTTTCAAGAGCATTGGTGATTCGCTCGGCATGGCTGCTCCGACGAATAATTTGGGTGAAACCTATCGAAGTTTGGGGAATAATGCCGCAGCACTACCGTACTTTTTTCAAACACTCGCTCTGGAAACAACATTCAAAGACACGCTCGGCATAGCCGAAGACCTAGCAAATATCGCCGAAACATACCGCCGGCTTCGTCAATTCGATAGCGCACAATACTACTACAATCAAGCATTAACACGGGGTGGAGACTTGTATTCGCGCTCTGAGGTTCTGTCGGGGTTGGGACGACTGATGCTTGATATCAACGATGTTGACCAAGCCTATAAGTACGGGCTTCAAGCCTTTGCGATTGATAGTAGTTCAGGATTTAAGCTGCGCCAAAGAGAATCACTGGAAATTTTGTCAAAAAGTGCCGCCGCTCGGCAGAAATTTCAAGAAGCGTATTCCTTCCAACAGCGATTAAATCTTGTCAGTGAGGAGCTTTTCAACGAAGAAAACAACAAAAAACTGGATGCCACGAGGCAAGCCTCCGATTTGAAACGGCAAGAAGTTCAAGCAATGCTTCGCCAAGAAGAAGAACAAAAACGAAGCACCATTCGCAACGCCGTGATTGGTGGCGCATTTTTGCTGGTTATCATTGGCTTTCTGGTAGTCCTTTCCCGAAGAGCAAAAGTGCGATTAGCCGAGCAGCAAGGTTTGATGCGGCAGATAGGAGAAGAAAAAGCCTCCGTCGAACGAAAAGTCGAAGAGGCGCGTGCCGAGTTACGCCGCGAGCAAGAAGCGATGCACCAGAAGGACATGGAAAATCTCCGTGCCGTTCAAGAGCAGCAACAATATCTTGAAGCAAGCACCAAACGCATTTTGGAGGCAATGCAAAAATTTTCCTTAGGCGATTTGACCGTAGAAGTGCAGTCCAATGGCAACGACGACGATATAAACAAAATAATTATGGGCTTCAACCGCAGTGTTGTTGCCGTGCGAGGCTTAGTGCAACAAGTGATTCAGAATGTCGAAGAGACCAGCACGATTGCGGCACACATCAGTTCTGCCTCCGGCGAAATGGCTGCCACAAGCGAAGAGCAAGCCGCACAGGTAACGCAAATCGCATCGTCGGTGGAAAATATGGCGGAATCGGTCAGTGAAAATGCGCGTCACGCCTCGGATGTCAGCCGCATTACCCAGCAAAATGGTACAAATGCCACCGAAGGCGCACGGGTTGTGGGCGCGGCAGTAACGAAGATAGAGGAAATCGCTAAAGTCGTCAGTGGAGCGGCTGAAGTCGTGGAAAAACTGGGTGATTCCAGTGCGGAAATCGGCGAAATCGTGCAGGTGATTGAAGAAATTGCTGACCAAACCAATCTTCTCGCGCTGAACGCCGCCATAGAAGCCGCGAGAGCCGGCGACCAAGGACGCGGCTTTGCGGTTGTTGCCGATGAAGTGCGTAAACTTGCCGAGCGCACTGCCGAAGCCACCAAGCAAATCAGCAGAACTATCAAACATATTCAGCGCGATACTCATGAAGCTGTTCATGGCATGAAGCGCGGCAATAATGAAGTGCGGGAAGGCTTGACGCTTGCCAAACAAGCAGGTGAAGCACTGGCAGGTATTCTGAGTGGCTCGCAGGAAGTGGAAACGAAGGTGAAGCGCTCTGCCGAAGCCACGCAGCAACAATCCTCCACCGCCGCGCAGATTGCAAAGAATGTCGAACACGTTTCTTCGTCGGTTAATGAAACAACGGCGAGTTTGAGCGAAATCGCCCGTGCAACCGAGAATTTACGCAATCTGACAGAGGTATTGCAGGGATTAGTGAGCGGTTTCGATGTTGGCGAAAGTGCTATGCGGGCAATACCGCAACTGCAAGGACAGAAGCGCTATTGACACCTTAGTCGTATCGTGACATCGTGAAACGCTGTGTACCACTCTCTTCACCACAAGTTTCGCCAAAATTTACCACGTGATCCAACCAAACGATGAGTAATGTTCCATAAAATTCACTTCGTCATTCTTCTTTGGACGATCGGCATACAAGCCGCATTACCACTCGCTGCACAAGAGCGCACGCTGATAGAATCACGCTCAACGGAGTATCGTTTGTCGCAAACACAGGAATTTCGCGGTTCACACCTTGTCATGCGGCAGCGTGAAAACGAAAGCGAACCACTTTTTTTTGAGTTCAAATCTCGCGCCTACGGCGTTGCGGCATCGGATGTGGTGTCGGTATGGCAAGGCATGGAACGAAGCCGTTTGCGACGTACATCGCTTGGCGGAGCATCGGTCTATGCAGCAGTCGGGCTGCGTGATTCGACGTGCGCGATAGTCTTTGAGCGTGCCGACACGCTCTATCTCGCAGAAATAGGCGCTTCGCTGCAATGTTTGCGCACACTCGCACTGCCACTCACCGCTACAACCGGAACACTGACGCACACAGCATTATTGGCAACTCTGAGCGCCGAAGTGCAGTCTGGCGGTGCAATGGTGCGGCTTTTAGCTTTAGCCGATGGTGAAACGCTGGCGCTCAGTATTGGAAATCACTTGTTTTGGGCGGATTGGCGGAATAATGTCCCCGACAGCGCACGAATACGGCTTTTGGAGAATTATACCCTCAGCGACCTTGTACCGCTCAACCCCTACACCCGCGATGAAAATGACCCCGCTTGTGCGCTGCTCCGCGAATCAGGCTTGCGAAAAGACGTAATCATGCTCTCGGTACGCGGCAAAGAACTTTGGGAGCAGTCTTTGGATGTGCAGCAACGCACCATTTTGCGACGTGTGAGCAATTACACTATTGCCGCTTGCACAGAACGCGGAGCAGCAACCTATATTCACATTCTCAAAATGGGTGAACCGACCATGACGACAGGGCTGACGGCAAAGATGGAGTGTATTGCTTTTGCCGAAGAGCCGGGGCGTGTGTCGGCATTTGCCGTGGTGAACGACAATTCCAACGGACGCTACGTCTGGACGGCAGTCAGGCTACCATTTGGCGGCGGGAAGAGTTTTAGCGACAATCTTTGGACATTCCCTGAAAAC
>JAAFHM010000624.1 GCA_013298375.1 Ignavibacteria bacterium
CTTCCAAGACTTTTGGATTCAGAGCAATCGCGTTTTCCACCTCGTTCGGATAGACATTGAAGCCAGAAACGAGAATCATTTCTTTTTTCCGATCCACAATTTTGATAAAGCCATCTTGGTCCATCACACCAATATCGCCCGTTTTGAACCAATCGCCGTGCATAACGTTTGCCGTTTCATCGTCGCGCTTCCAATAGCCTTTCATCACTTGAGGACCACGCGCCCAGATTTCGCCGCGCTCTCCAAGCGGTACCATTTCATTGTCATCACTAAAAATACCAATTTCGGTGCTGGGAATTGGCAGCCCGATATAGCCGCGCCGATGTGTACCGTCCATTGGATTGACCGTCAATCCTGGCGATGTTTCGGTTAAGCCGTATGCCTCGTTCAGTACGCAGCCCGTGACCTTTTCCCATTTTTCCGCAACGGCATCTTGTACCGCCATACCACCGCCGAGAGAAATTTTCAAGTGCGAAAAATCACACGACGCAAATCCGGGATTATTGAGCAAGCCATTGAAGAGTGTGTTTACGCCGCTTATCACCGTGAATTTGTGCCGTTTGAGTTCCGCCACAAAGCCGTCCATATCGCGTGGATTCGTTATCAGTACGTTTTTTGCCCCATAACGCATTGGACCGAAGAAATTAAACGTCAATGCAAAAATGTGGTAGAGTGGCAGCGCAGTGATGATAATCTCATCACCGGGTTTGTCAAGTTTGAAAAATGTCCACGCGACCAGCATTTCCATATTTGCAAGCATATTCCGATGCGTCAGCATTGCGCCTTTGGAAACACCCGTCGTACCACCGGTGTATTGCAAAAATGCAAGGTCGGTGTTTTTCATTTCAGGCTTCACATACTTGAGCTTAGCGCCTTCGCTGAGTGCATCGTTGAATTTGATGGCATTGGGGATGTCGAAGGGCGGAACCATTTTTTTGATGTATTTCAACGCCATATTCATTGCCCAACCTTTCAGACCCGGCACAATATCGGCAACTTCGGTAACAATCACCGTTTTGAGACCTGTTTCGGGGAGAATACTTTGTAAACTGGCAGCAAAATTTGCCACAATCACGATTGCCGTCGCGCCGGAGTCGTTAAATTGGTGCTTCATTTCTTGGGGCGTGTAGAGCGGATTGGTATTCACGACGGTCAAACCGGCTCTGAGAGCGCCCATCACGACGATGGCATACTGAATCATATTCGGCATCTGGACGGCAATTCTATCACCTTTTTTTAAGCCGCGTTTTTGCAAAAACGCTGCAAAATCTTTTGCCAATTTATCAACCTCGTTATAGGTCATAATCACACCCAAATTTTCATATCCGGGCTTATTGCCGTATTGCTTTAAGCAATCGTCCATAAACTCCAGTAGGGAGGGAAAATGGTCGGGGTTCACGGTCTCGGGAACGCCCTTTGGGTAGGATTTAAGCCAAAGTTTTTCTACTTGCTGCACCATAGCGGTATAAAATTTGAAGGTGAACGTAAAAGGGACTGTCTTTCCGAGAAATCAACACACAACATCTCGAACAAAACACTCACACAAACGAGTTAGTGACGATATTATTGGCGATAGTGGAATGAAATAATAAACTCTCGAAGCATTTCAATCGAAGCATTCTAAAGCGCTTTTCGCAAAGATAGCAGACAATCGCTGTCAGACAAGAAAATAGGAAAAAAAAATGAAATTTTATGCGCTTAATTGCAAAAAGAAGTAATCGTGAGCGAATAAATGCTACTCCTCCTGCATAAAATACCGTATTTTGCAGGTATTCGGTGGATGTTTCCCCTCACAAACCGCTTCATTACTGCTATGTCCTCACATCTTCACGCACGACGCTCGTTTTTGCAAACAGCACTCGTTTCCTCCGCAGCGCTTCTTACTGGGCAGGCAAATGCGGAATCTCACATTGCCCAGCCTTCACCAGTGCGCAAGCGCGTTCTGCGGATTGCGCACTTTACCGATGTCCACGTTCAGCCGGAGCGCGGCGCAGCAGACGGCATGAAGGCTTGCTTGCGGCATATTCATGCCCAAGCCGACAAGCCCGATTTGCTTCTCAATGGCGGCGATGCCATTATGGACGCACTCGAACAAAACGAACAACGCACTCAACTCCAATGGGATATTTTTTTTGACACCCTGAAGCGCGAAAACACAACACCCGTCAAACATTGCATCGGCAATCACGATGTCTGGGGATGGCTTCAAGACAAGAGCGGTGCCAAAGGCAACGAACCGCGTTATGGCAAAAAATGGGCAGTGGAAGTCTATGGAATACCAAACCGATATTACAGTTTTGCTCAAGCCGGATGGCATTTTATCGTGCTGGACAGCACACAATCACGTGGAAACATCGGCTACGAAGCCCGTTTAGATAGCGAACAATACGAATGGCTGCGCGGTGAACTTGCTTCAGTCAAGCCCACCACCCCCGTTTTGATTCTTTCGCATATTCCTATTTTGAGTATGACTTCTGCTTTTTTTCTTCGCAAACAAGACCACAACAACGATTGGACGATTCAGCGCAATTTAATGCACGCCGACGGCTTGCAACTTCAACAGCTTTTTCGCAAACATCCCAACGTGAAAGTTTGCCTCTCCGGGCATACGCACCTCGTTGATAGGCTTGACTACACGGGCGTAACGTATTTCTGCAATGGTGCCGTAAGCGGAGCATGGTGGAAAGGTGCATGGCAAGAGTGCGAACCGGGCTATGCGATGGTGAATCTCTACGACGATGGGTCGTTTGAGCGAGAATACATCAGCTATGGATGGACTCCGAAAGAGTAAAAGCGAGTGTGCAAGAACTTTTGTGTAAATGCTACGAAAAAAGTTTGAGTCTGCCTGGGAAGAGGATTTCGAGTTGATTGAGCGTTGCTGCCCATTCTTTGATGGGCATGGTCCATTTGGCTTCGAGGCG
>JAAFHM010000129.1 GCA_013298375.1 Ignavibacteria bacterium
TGAGCCAACAAATGTTATTAACAGCGTACGGATTTTTGTAACAGGTCAGAATCTTTGGACGGCAACAAGTTATATTGGTTGGGATCCTGAGGTTAATGCGGATTATCTTGTTGCTGGCGGTGGCTCTGCGGGCAATCTTGCTATTGGTTATGATTTCTACACTGCACCACAAGTACGCACTATCTTATTTGGTGTTAATATTGGTTTTTAACACTACATCAAATAGTAAACAATAGATATTTAATGACTACAAATAGGAAATATTATTTATGAAAACAAAAAATATAAAAGTGTGGTTTCTTGTAGGAGCCACTGCTGTGATAATGGGAGGATGCGATAGTCAATTAGCTATCAATCCAACCAATACTATTGATGCATCAGCTTCGCTAGAGACTTCGCAAGGTGTACAAGTGGCTTTGACTGGTGCGTACGACGGTACTGCCTTGGGCGGTGTTTTCGGCGGGCAAGTTATGTATGATGCTGAACTCTTGGCAGATGATGAAGAAGTAGTTTTTGCTGGCTCATTTCAAGCCCTTGATGAAATTGTCAGGAAAGCAATGGTACCCGTCAATGCAAACGCAGAAGTTGCATGGAGAGATGGCTATATTACTATCAATCGAGCAAATACTGTTCTTTCAGCATTGACAAAAGTAGAAATGACAGAACGTGGTCGCGTGGAAGGTGAAGCCCTCTACATTCGTGGTTCTGTGTACTTTGAGCTTGTTAAGAAGTTTGGAAAATTCTGGGGCGATGGCGATAATGCTACCAACCCCGGTGTGCCAATCGTTTTGGAACCGACAACAACTATTGGCGACAAAGACTTTCGCACTCGTGCATCAGTAGCAGAGGTTTATACACGAGCTATTGACGATTTAAGCAAGGCTGAAAGCGTTTTGCCGGCAGGTACAAACGGTATTCGTGCGAATAAATCTATGGCTGCTGCTATGCTTGCAAGGGTATATCTCAGTCAAGGTCGCTTTGCTGAAGCTCGTGATGCTGCGAATCGTGTTATTACCTCAGCGAATGGCTATCGTCTGGCAACGACATTTGCTGATGCCTTTAATGAAGGTTCGGCTGGGTTCGGTAACGAGGTTGTGTACAGACTTGCTATTCTAGAAACTGATATTACCGGTACAAACAGTGGCGTGAATCAAATGAATCGTTTTTATGCACCAGGCGGCTCAGGTGGACGTGCGGATATTCGGGTACAAGCGAAGCACCTAGCACTGTACGACACCACTGATGCGCGGTTTCGCTTCTTTGTTACTGCTGCTGGGCAACGCTTTACCCGCAAATATGCTGTAACAGGCAACGCTACGATTGACCAATATCTTGATATTCCCGTCATCAGAATTGCGGAAATGATTTTGACAAGAGCTGAATGTAATGTTCGCTTGAATGCATCTACTGGTGCAGCGCCTCTTGATGACGTAAACCGCATTCGCCGTCGTGTCGGTCTCACAGAACTAACCTCAGTAGATTTACCTGCTGTTTTGCGAGAGCGTCGTCTTGAATTAGCTTTTGAAGGGCAACGTTTGTGGGATTTGAAGCGTACACGCACAGCGATTAACGCTCAGTTACCTTGGAATTCTCCAAAACTTATTTTCCCAATTCCGCAGCGTGAAATGGATACCAATAAGCAGCTTGTTCAAAATGCTGGTTATGGTGGTTGATTGATTTTGTTATATTGTCTAAAAAAAGCCCGAAGCCTTTCAGTTTCGGGCTTTTTTCTTGTTTCTTTACCCCAAAAACGGTATTTTTCTTCGTTATTTTTTCTCCAATACCTTGAGCCGCAACAATGGAAACATTATCCAATACCGAAGAGATCTCTGATTACGAAAGAGAGCGCGGAAAGCCGCTTCCGGGCGTGTTACACGCATTTGCTCAGTCTAATCTTATCCACCAACTTTCTCGTTGTAACGGAGAAAAATATGAGTTTTTACCTGAGTTGAATATTGAGCTAGACGGTTACAAAGCGGTTCCAGATATTTCCATTTTTGATAAAAACGAAGCATTTCTCAAGTCAAAAATTGATATTGAATGGGTAACAGCAGTGCCGCTTGTAACCATTGAGATTAGCGCACCAAAACAAACAATCCATTCGCTGCTTCAAAGAGCCGAAGAATATTTGAAGCATGGCGTTCAAGAAGCATGGGTTATCATTGTCGAAATACAAACATTAACAGTCTGTAAGCCTCTTCGCAATCGGAGAACTTTCACCTCAGGGGTGGTTTTGCATGAACAAAGCGGGGCAACTGTTTCGGTAGAAGAACTGTTTTCAGAATAGTTTTTCCAAGCCCGAAGCCGCACCACTGGAGGATTTTTTGTTTATTTCGGAAGATAATCTCCATATTTTACTATTGTAAAACTTCTCACTCACCTGGGAGAAAAGTATGATTGCAACACTTGATGTAGAAAACGACCTCATCCTACACGAAGAACTATCCGATAAACCAATGGCAAGCAAAAACCATGTTCGTATTCAGCGCCGATTAACGCGAATGTTGGAGCAGTACGAGCCAAAATACGAGGCTTTTCCCGAACTTTCCATCGAACTGAATGGCAATCCCTTTGTGCCGGACATATCAATTTATCCCTCCAGCCCAATAAACTGGCAGGAGGATGTCCTACGCGAGCAGGATCCGCCCTTGCTGGCAATAGAAGTGCTTTCCCCGAAACAAAGTTTGACCGATTTGATTGATATGGCAAAAGAACTGCTTTTGTGTGGTGTAGATGAAGTATGGGTGTTTGTGCCTGTGTCCGAAGGCGTAATCGTCTATCCGAAGAACGGAAAGCCCCGCACGGTTGGCTTTGGTGAAATTACTCATGCTGCAACAGGTATTGCTATCAATATTGAAAAACTCTTTGCTGTGTAGTTCTTTAACAAAGGATTCCAAAGCCCACAGCCTTCCAACTACGTTTTTTTGTAGCCCTTTTGTCATTGAAATCTTGTTCATGGTAATCATGTTTGCATACCATAATTTTTTGGAAAAACCATGAAGACATTTTTTTCTCTCCATCTCCTCATATCGTCGTTCCTGTTTGTTTGCCTCTTTCTGACTGCTTGTGCAAGCAGTAATCTTGTCAATTTCGGATCAGGCTACGTTTCCACAAATAAAGGCACACATTCCATCGAAATTCCCGAAGTGCAGGAGCTTGTCCACATCGTGATTGCGCTCACGGAAACAGGGCGGAACGATGAAAACATGGTCGATAGAACAAGCAGCTATTATCGTGAGGTAATGGCTACTTTCGGAAACTTCAAGAATGAAGCAGTGGTGCGGGATATGGATGCGTTGATGAGATCAGGAATATTGCGAGGAAGCCGCTATGCGCACGTAAAAATGGATGCTTGCGGCTTCTATTTCGATGGCGACCGTCTTATCAAAGACAGCATATATCCGCAGTTGAATTGGAACAACGAAAATTATGTAACGCCCATTCTGCGCGGTCTGGAGGATTTCGCACAAAAAACCAATTTCCGCCGTTTTTACGCCATGAAAAAGCCGTATTACGAAGAATTAAAAGCGTTAGCAGAAATGCAAATGCCGATTCAACGGCAGTGGAAATGGCTAGAAGAACGGTTTCCTACGCGGTACGATCATTATCGCATTACGTTTTCACCGCTCGCCTACGGAAATCATTCGACCAATAACTTCGAGAGTAATGGCTTTCGACAAACGGTGATGTTTATTGCAGCGCCGTTTGAAAAAAACTCTCCTTTGACTGACAGTATCAAAGAAGGCTTGATGACTCGTGTGGTCTTTACCGAAATTGACCATAATTACGTAAATCCCATGAGTACAACGTTTTTAAACAAGATTGAACCGATTTTTAGCAACCGTTCAAAATGGGTTGCCTCAAGTGTTGATGGAAGCTACAACAATGCCTACCGCGTTTTTAATGAGTATATGACGTGGGCGGTATTTACCCTTTACGCTTATCAACGCTTTAATACCAAAGATTTTGAAGAGATAAATGCCCGTACCGAGCGCCAAATGGCTCAATTGCGTGGCTTTGTGAAGTATCGGGAATTCAACCAAAAATTATTAGCAATATTCAAGCAGAATCCGTTGCTTCCTATGACGGAAATCTATCCCCAAATTCTAGAATGGGCTGCAAAGCAGTAATTTCATCAACTCTTCAAAAAAAACTGTCCGCAAGTGAACACTAAATGTTCATTTGCGGACAGTTTTTTTCTGTTTTGGAATAATGCAACGTTGAGAAATACAGGCAGAATCAGGCTCCGCGCACTTGGCACGATTCTTTTGAGAAATGCCGAGTTAGAGCCAGAGGGTTTATAGAGAAGCATTTCAAGACAGAGATTGCTCCGCAGAAGTGCCGAGAAGATATTATGGAAATTCAAACTACATTACTTTCAAACCACTTCATTCCACAAAGCCATGTTCCAGAACTACATCAAAATCGCGCTTCGCAGCATTATGCGACAAAAAGGCTACGCTGCTATCACCATCATCGGTTTGGCGGTCGGGATTTCTTCCTGTTTGCTTGTGTGGCTCTTTGTGAGCAATGAACTCCAATACGACACCCAACATAGCAAACGTAACCGCTTGTATCGCGTAACATCGAACATGACACTTTCGGGGGAAACATCGGCAATAGCTCGTAGTTCGTGGATGATTTCGCCGACGCTGAAAAAAGATTACCCCGAAATCGAAGAAGCCGTGCGGGTTGTGCCGATGCAAAAGCAAACCGTGTGGCTTGGCGATAAGGCGTTTCAGTTTGAAAAGACATGGTTCACCGAAGCAGGTTTTTTCTCCATGTTTGATTACACATTCTTGGAAGGAAACCCCGCAACAGCGCTTGCAGAACCGTATTCCATCGTCATCACGGATGAGGTTGCCGTACAGTTCTTTGGAACAAGCAAAGGTGTACTGGGAAAAATGCTACAATTCAGCAAAGCGCCCTATAAAATTACGGGCGTTGTGAAAAATGTGCCGAACTCGTCGCATCTCGTCTGGGAAATGCTGCTTTCAGCAAACTCCATGCCGAAGCCGTTTGTGGCGCAGTTGGAGCAAGATTGGTTCTACATGGCGCAGTACAACTACGTTCTTTTCCGCGATGCCGGAAAACGTGCGGGGTTTGAGGCGAAATTACGGCAAGTTCACGATAAATACATCATTCCCTTTTTGCAAGCAAATCAAGTCCAAGGAAATGTCACCTACGATTTGCAGCCCGTCGGCAACATTCACTTCGAGACGGCATTACAGTTCGATCTTGCAGAGCGTACCAATACGTCGTATCTGACCATTTTGAGCTTGGTGGGAGTATTTATCCTGCTTGTGGCGTGTATCAACTACATGAACCTCGCAACGGCACGGTCTCTCAAACGGGCGAAGGACGTTGCTGTTCGGAAAACGATTGGCGCAGAGCGGTCACATCTCATCGGGCAGTTTATTGGTGAATCACTTGTGTTGACAACGATTGCCGTTGTGATTGCGATTATTGCAGCAGAGATGCTTTTGCCTGCATTTAACGTCCTCACAGGAAAATCGCTGCAATTTGCCGTGAATGCTCAGTTTTTGGGATTGATTCTTGGCATTATTCTCATTGTCGGCGTTGCGGCGGGAAGTTATCCGGCGCTGTATTTATCAGGCTTCCGCCCGATTGATGTGATGAAAAGCATACGCGCCCCGAAAGGTGGAGCCGCAACGGTGCGTAAAACCTTGGTCGTCGTACAGTTTAGCATTTCCGTCGCACTCATTATTGCCACGGGCGTAGTCTTTATGCAGATGCGCTTTATGAAAAACAAGGATTTGGGCTTCTCCAAAGAGCAGATACTCGTGCTGAAAGTGCCAACGCAGGACAGTAGCGTTGCGCAACGCTTACAACTCATCAAAAACGAATTCTTGCAAAACAGCGCCATTACTCAAGTTGCCGGAACAAGCAGTGTTCCGGGAACGCAATTTGGGCAAATTTTCCATGTCATTCAAAACGGAAGTGCAAAGGAAGAACGCGCAATGAACGTGATGGTGGTGGATGAAGATTTACTCCCGATGCTGGGCGTGAAAATGCAGAAAGGACGCGGCTTTGCAAAGGAATTTCCTGCCGACAAACAACGGAGTTTTATTATCAATGAAGCTGCTATGCGGTCATACGGTTGGAAAAACCCTGTTGGAATGCCGATTGAAAACGGTATGGGCTATGCTGGAGAGATTATCGGCGTGGCGAAGGACTTCCATTTTACATCGCTTCACAGTCCCATTGAGCCACTTGTTATTCTCCTAACACAGCAGACTCCGGCGTTTTTAATGATAAAAGTTCGTCCGGAAAATATTGCCGCTACTGTTAAATTTGTCGAAGAAAAATGGGGGAAAGTCTCGACCCGCTACCCAACGGAATACTATTTTTTAGATGACCACTTTAACAAACAATATCGTGCGGAAGAGCGCTTACAATCGGTGTTCTTGTACTTTGCGGCTATTACGGTCATTATTGCTTGTATGGGATTGTTCGGTCTTGCTGCCTATTCCGCCGAGCAGCGCACAAAAGAAATCGGCATACGCAAGGTGTTGGGCGCATCGTCGGCGAACATTATCGGGCTTTTGAGCAAGGATTTTCTTCAGTTGGTGGGTATTGCTATTGTCATCGCAACACCTCTTGCATACTGGGCTGCGGGGAAATGGCTCCAAGATTTTGCGTTTCGTGTGGAGCTAGGTATCGGTGTGTTTGCTGGGGCGGGTGCATTGGCAGTGGTGATAGCGTTTATAACGGTTGCAGGTCAGTCGTGGCGGGCTGCACGGCAGAATCCGGTGAAGTCGCTGAGGACGGAATGATTATTTTCACCGACAAACGAACAAGCGGTATTTGTGTGTTTACCTTCAAAGGCTCTCTCAAAGCCCCACAAAATCTCAATCGTGGATTAAATCAATGCCTCAGAATTCACCGCGATAAAATTTATCTTGACATTTTGTGAGATTTTTGTGCGGATTTCCCTAAAAAGCACATAAATTTACGGTTTGTCGAATCACGAGAGTCCATCGCAGCAAGGCTCACGGATTTTCCGCATCTTCATTGTCGTCGTCGTTGTCGGGTATTCATGAAGTTTCTCGCGTATCAACATACCACCGTCGGTCATAAACAAACGAGTGTTCCTTTCTTGAGGGGCAGCGCGGCGCTATTTCTTTTCCTCATGACGTTGTTGTTATCACCAACAACCACATACGCGCAGCAATTTGTTCCCCCAACTGAACCCGGAATTGTTTATGCCAACGTCGGCGGAAAAGATATGCTGCTGGATGTATATGTGCCGGAGAATGTGCAAAAACCAGTTTTGCCAGTCATTGTGTGGCTACATGGCGGTTCATGGTTTTCTGGCAATAAAAATGGTTTTGGGGTCAACTATGCGGCTTCAATGGTAAAGAGCGGCTTTGTAGTGGTTTGCGCTAACTATGTGACCAATAGCCGTTTCCCCGCACAGTTGCATAATTGCAAGGCTGTTATTCGTTGGATTCGTGCAAATGCAGGGCGCTTCAAAATGGACACAACAAAAATAGGCGTTTGGGGCGAAGGCGCAGGCGGACATTTGGCGGCGCTGCTTGGCTGCACGGGTGATGTCAAAAGTGCCACTTCCGGCGATGTAACAATGGATGTCGAAGGCAATGTCGGACCCCATGTTGGCTTTTCGAGCCGTGTTCATGCGATTGTGGATTTATATGGTCCGTCGGACTTCCTCAAAATGGATGAAAGTAGTGTTGAAGACTGTGCCAGTCCTATCGTTCATAACCAACCAACCTCGCCCGAAGCACTGTTGCTTGGCGCAGCAATTACGACGATTCCCGATAAAGTCAGCCTCGCCAATCCCGCATTTTACGCCACTTCCGATGACCCGCCGTTTCTGATTCAACACGGCATGGCGGATTGCAATGTTCCGCCCAATCAAAGCGAAATACTGGATGCTGCCTTGACGAAGGTCGGTGTTTCTTCAACATTGGATTTACTGGATGGCTATCGGCATTGGGATAGTGGTTTTTACTCCTTCGGCAATTTGCGACGGATTCGCACGTTTTTTGAGCAAGCATTCTCCCCAAAACCCGCCGCATCCAATACACAAGACGATTCGTCACGATAAGGTTTTTCCAATGCAAACAGTCGCTATAACCCGCATAAAACAAGGCTTTGATGATATTTCTCTTCCGCACTACGCCTCGAAAGGCGCTGCCGGGGCGGATATTCGGGCTGCCCTTGATGCGCCAATGACTATTCCTGCGGGTTCTGTCGCAATGATTCCCACGGGCTTGTCCGTACAGATTCCCGATGGCTACGAGATACAAGTGCGCTCACGAAGCGGCTTGGCAGCTAAACATGGCATCTTTTGCTTGAACGCTCCCGGCACGATTGATAGCGATTTTCGTGGCGAAATTCACGTTATTTTGGCGAATTTTGGTAAGGAAGATTTTACGATTGAGCGTGGCGAACGCATTGCGCAGCTTGTTTTGGCGCGATACGAACAGATTGATTGGCGAGAGTCGGATTCATTATCACAAACTGAACGCGGTGATGGTGGTTTCGGCAGCACGGGAAAACACTAGGTTTTATCAATGAATAACAGCGCAGAGAGCATGAGAACACGCAGAGGAACAGCAATTATCGAAACCGAGCAGGGCATTTTGCTCAATGCTATGGCAAAAGATTCATTTTTACTGCCCGGCGGAGGGGCTAATTATGCAGAAAGCCGCATCAATGCTGCTGTGCGGGAGCTATACGAAGAAACTGGACTTCGAGCATATCACGCTATGTTTCTCTTTTCGTTCCAATCACGCAAAAACGACCATAAAGTATTTTGGGTTCAAGCGATTGGTGTGCCGCGCCCAATGAGTGAAATTGAGCGCATCGGATATTTTCAAGATGGTGTGATAACGCATATTTCCGACCGCAAAGGCACACAATACCGCGATGCGACGCTTGACCAAGCCTCCGAAAGTACTCGCGAAATTCTGCGGCTTTTTGGCAAATATAAACTTGCCCATGCTGATTTTTTTGAAGCAATGATGGGGTATGCTCACGCCGTCGAGCAACGTTATAGCAAGCATGAATTTCTTTTGGGGGAATAGCCCCCTACATTCGTGCCGACAATGCGAGACCATAGCCGATCAGCCCCAAACCCGCACAAACAGGATGTTTCCACGTCCAAGGGCGACTTTTCGGCATCAATGCCAGTGCCGCTAAAGTGAGCAATAAAGCGGGATGAAAAGAAGCAGCCGTCGCAAGACCAGCACTCACAAATACAACGAAATACAAGACGTGGTGAGCCTTCCCGAAGTGATAAAGACGCAAATGAGCAATCACGCCAACCAACATATTTACGCAGTACAGCCCAAAAGCCGCATAGAATATCGCTTCACGAGGATTCATTGTTGATGTCGTTATTGAAGATGGTCTTGCAAAGCACGATTTTCTGCGGGTATCCGAATAAAGAGGAGAATAACAGCATTTGCCACGCTTGCTAGAAGTGCTGTCTTCCAAGCAAAAAAGATAAGTGGCACCGAAGCCAGTTCCAAAGCCACCGCCACGTAGTTCGGGTGATTCAAAAAGCGGTATGCGCCCCGTTTGACGCGCTCTGCACCTGGAATGACCAAAATTCGCGTATTCCAGTATTCCCCCAAACTCCAAATTGCCCAATAGCGCAAGCCTTGTGCAGCGAGAAAGACCATGATGGACGCAACCGTTACGACTGTCCGCAGAATATCGTCATCCGTCCAAAAAGCGGGATTATGAGCATTGAACCAGCCTTCCACGAGCCAACCCAGTATCCACGAGACGTGCAGCACGAAAAAGATAAAAAAATGTTCCGCACCATATTCCACCGCACCTCGTGAAATGGCGAGTGCGCGGTTTTTTTCGGCAAGCCGCAATTCTAAAATTCGCTGCACGGCGATTGCAAGAACAACGAAGAAGAGGAGAATTATCATAGAGGGAGAAATTAGTAACGAAAAAGAAGAAACTCAGCACTGAAGCCGGGTCCAAGTGCCATCATCACGCCGAGTTCATTGGTAGCAGGGGTGGAAGCGAGAAATTCTTTCAGTGCAAACAACACCGAAACACTCGACATATTCCCATGGAAACGCAAGATGTTATGCGCTATTGCGAGTTGTTCCCCAGAAAGTTGAAGGCTGTCGGAGTATGCCTGAAGCACCTTTGCGCCGCCCGCATGAACGACAAAATGCTTGATTGCACTCCGCTGAATGCCCCACGCAGTACAGGCTTCATCCAGTAACGACGGCAAATGCGACCGAATAAGCGTGGGAATATCCCGCGAAAACCGCACTTTTAAGCCCGTTTCGATAATATCCCAACCCATAATATCTTCGGAATCGTCAAAAATATAACTGTGCGAAGCCAGTATTTGCAAGCCTTGTGAGGGATTATTGCGGAGTAAAATGGCAGCAGCGCCATCGGCAAAAAGACTTGAAGCAATAATATTGGATTTAGAAATATCATTGCGTTGAAACGTCAAACTGCACAATTCCACCCCGACAAAAAGCGCATATTTGCCAGGTGAAAGCGTTTGAACAAGTTCCGAAGCTCTTGCCAAGCCCGCCACGCCCCCTGCACAGCCTAAACCCCAGACGGGTACTCGTTTGGTAGTATTTGGCAAGTGCAGCGCTTGAAGAAGTTTTGCATCTAAACTTGGTGTCGTGATACCAGTTGTCGTAACCGCAATGACCAAGGCAATGTCTTCACGAAATATCCCCGCTTCAGCAATGACGGCGTTTGATGCCTGTGTGATAAGCTGCAACGCCGTCTCGGTGAATGCAGCACTCGACTCCACAAAACTCCGCTGCTCGGAAAACCATTCC
>JAAFHM010000268.1:0-4211 GCA_013298375.1 Ignavibacteria bacterium
CTGCACGAGTACCGGGCGCATCGGGGGTGACAGGCGTGAGAGGCGATTCCATCCCGCTTTTGAATACATGGCAACGCGACCCCAACACGTATTCCGCCGGACTTCATGCTATGGGGAAATATCGTATTGACGACCAAACGGCGCTGTCGCTGAATCTTGGCGGTGGGGCGGCATCATTTACCGTTCTTGCTAATACCGGTTCGGTGCAGATTCGAGATTTTGTGAATTGGTATGCTCAAACCCGTTTAGAATCAGGCGGCTTTTTTGCACAAGCATTTTTCTCGCACAATGCTAATAGTGGAACAGGCTATAATTACAGCGAACAGCGTATCCAACTTGCAAATGGTACACGTGTCCCTCGTCCACTTGGAAACACCGATTTGCCAGCTCCAATTGCAGATTTTTCCATGATGGCAGTAGCGCAAGCGCAGCAGAGTATTGAGTTCGCCGATATTGGTATGAACCTGATTGTTGGTTTGGATTCTCGCTGGCAAAATCCCGTGACCAATATGCCCGGCGATACGCTTCCGGGCGGCATTCCAAATGGCAGGACAAATGGGCGTAATGAAAACAAAGACCAAGTTTTTGAGATTGGTGCTTACGCGCAAGCAGAGAAGCGCTTTGGCGAGATATTGACGCTGAATGCTTCGCTGCGGTATGATTATCACACCGCACTCAACCAAAGCCAGTTTTCGCCTCGCCTTGCCGCTATTGTCAAAGTTACTCCCGAATCCAGCATTCGTTTGTCCTACAACCGCGCATTTTCCGCACCGCAAGTCACGCAACTTTTCTTAGACCTTCCGGCAAGTTCCAGCGCCGCATTCGATATTCGGGCGCGTGGTTCGCTGGATGGTCTGCGGTTTCCACGCAATAGCGCTAATCAGCGTGTTGCCGTAGGAACGGGCTTGCTACCTAATGCGGCGGGTTTCCCCCGCCAAGGAGACACCGTTTCGACACAACTGACCCTGCCGCTTGCAAGCTATTGGGGAACAATCTTGGGAAGCCTTGCGGCAAACCCGCAACTTGCCCCGCTTGTTAGCGCCATGCGCAACGCACCGAATCCGACAGGCTCGTACACATCAGGCTTGTCGCCGCAAGAAGCAGACGTTTTTCAAGACGTACCACCCTTGAAAGCGACAACACAAGAAATGTTTGAGATTGGTTTTCAAACGCTCATTGCCAAAAAAGTCGTTTTTTCCGTTGATGGCTTTTTTGCAATTCGTCAAAATTTCATCGCGCCGCTTATCTTGGAAACACCGCTCATCTCGGCTGGTTCAGGCTTGGTGACTGCACTTGCGCCACAATTCCAAGCAGCACTCACGGCACTGCAAAACAGCCCTAACGCTGTGGCGGCACTTGCCCAAACGCCATACAGAACTCCGCAAGGCTTTATTGATGCGGTTGTCCGCCCGACGGCAAGTTCTATTGCCGCTGCTCCATATGCGCTCATGCCGCTTTCTTCGCCGTCGGATGTGTTGGCAAGCGGTAGTCGTGCAGGACGGGAATTGATGCTGGCATATCGGAATTACGGCACACTGCAATACTGGGGCTTTGAAGCAAGTGTGGATGCGCAAGATGTAATTCTGCCGGAACTCAACGCTTTTGCTAATGTTGGATTTTTGAGTACCGATTTTTTCAGTGCGAGCGATTTGGGTTTGAAAGATAATCGCTTGTTTGTTTCGATGAACTCCCCGACACTGAAAATTCGTGGAGGAGCCAACTATGCCTTACCCAAAAGCCTGAATATTGGAGCAGTGGTGCGGTATCAAAATGCTTTTCCCGTTGCATCGGGAGTGTTAATTTCACCGATTGCGAACCCTGCTTCGCGCGACGATATTACGAGTTTCGTCAACGCAATGACACTCGTGGATGTCAATATCGGCTATGACTTTGATGCACTCATTAAAGGGCTGCGTCTGGATGTGAGCCTACAAAATGCGTTGGACAACCGCCAACGCCAGTATATTGGAGCGCCTGCCATTGGGCGTATGGTCATGGTGCGGGCGAGCTATACGTTTCAGTGAGCCTTGAACACGATTCTCTTGCCCAGTCCGACAGGCGACGAACATAGTACAGGACTGGGCTTGAGCATTGCGAAGAAAATGGTCGAAGCGATGAACAGTAAGGGCAATCGCATGAAAATTTCAAACCCGCATCAAATCAGCATTCCACTATCATCAGTGTTTGTCGTTTAACGTGTAGAGACAAGGCAATGCCTTGTCTCTACGGCATAGATTTTTTTTCATGCGATTGCCCTAGTTGTGAAGGTGATGCGGAAATAGCGACGAGACTACAACTTTTTTCTCATTATCGTTTTTTAGCATGGACTTGGGCAAAGAGGTACGTCATTTCGCGGGCTATTTGGCGGCAGCGGTCATCATATTTCTCGCTTTCTTGCGGTGTGCCGTCAAAATCTTTCGGGTCGTCATACGGCATGGAAACCCGCAATGCCGCACCTAGAACCATCGGGCAGGTTTTCTCGGCTTGTGAACAGTTCATGACGGCACAAAAATTTGATTGTGGGTTTGCCGCATCATTCAGGAGTTTTGAGAATGTCTTGATTGGCTCTGTGTCGCTTGCATACTGGACATCATAGATGGGATTGCTGCCTTCTGTTGTTGCTACTATTGTGAATCCTGCTCGTTGCAGGGCTTTTACAGCGCGGTCATTGAAGGCGGTTACTTCTGTTCCAGCCGAAAATGCCTTCACTCCTTGTAAACCGTAATATGCGGCAAGGGTCTGTGCCCAAATTTGAGAGGTGTGACTGCGCCGAGAATTATGAGTGCAAATAAATATGAGTTGCGCTGGTTCATGTGCTGCAAGTTTGGTTTGCACAAACAGCGCAATTTTTTTGAGTTGTTGTTTCCTTAACTCAGGAATTTGGTCGATTTCTTTTTGCCTACTTTCAATGTATAAGCGGATCTGTGGCAAGAGCGCAGAAGGAGTAGCCAAAAGAAATGGGGAAAATGTTGACAAAAACACGATCAGAAATGGCAAATAATTGATGAGAAAAGTTTTCATTGCAGTATCACCCCAAAATAGTACAATCGTTATTCTGGGGGCGAAAATACTTCTTGCCTGTCTTCTCACAAAGTAATGATTTGGTAATATTTAGAGCGGCGTAGGTGGTCAATATTGATGATGGTCAAGGGGTTTATCAAGGGTTGAAAATATGAAGGTTTGAATAGTTGTCGTTATTGCATTCAACGGCGTTTCCATGACGGATATACTACATTCGTTGTATTTTTCGCAATTTGTAAGAAGTGTTTTGCCAATAAACAGAATTTATCTATCTTTCCGCCTGAAAACTCTAGTTTCGGTCTCAATGCAGGGCATATCTTTGTCATCTGCAAGACTTCGACACGAAAAATACGTTCAATTTATCATCATTAGGGTGCATTATGGGTATGGTTCATACCGTCTGTTCCTCTCTCTCTTCTTCCAACTCTCCTCTCAAGAATCTCCATCTGGCTTCGGCACAGTTCCGGCTACATCGTTTGCCGCTACTTGTCATGCTGCTCGGCTGTGTAGGGCTTTTTGCGCTGCTGCCTCAGCGACTTTCTGCACAATTATACTTTTTTGATGGTTTTACCGATGCCGCCGTCACCACGACGTGGTATAATACACCGCAAGGATTAGGGTCAGGGTTTGCGGGTCCTGACTTTGCCGGACAAAACCTTATCGTTCTTGCTGGTCGTCATGCGGTTGTCTATGGAACAATGCCTTTAAATGGTGGTACGATTACCGTCCAAGCTGGTGGACAACTCACCGTCGTCGGAGCGGGGAGTATAGCTGGTGGGGGCACACTAACTATCAATAGTGGTGGCATTCTGCGCCTTGATGGAACAGGGAGTGTTGCTGCACTAGGAGCCATAGCCTACAATGCAGGTGCGACCTTGCTTTATACTGGAACAACTTTGCGGGATGTCTTTAATGGCGGATTGGAGTTACCAGCAGCAGGAATGTCGGCAAATGTGGTTTTTAATAATACTTCTGCTAATGGCGTACGGCTTAATGGCTATGCTGGTCTGCCATTCAATGGCTCTGTTACCGTGAGTTCCGGCACAATGCAGTTATTAAATTCTACCGTAAGTTGCAATGGTTCCTTTGCATTTCAAGGAAATGGGATATGCACCTTTGCGACTGGAACACCGAGTATCACTTTCAATAGCAGTGCCGATGTTGCCAATGGCACATTCAACGCCAATGCA
>JAAFHM010000268.1:4221-6741 GCA_013298375.1 Ignavibacteria bacterium
AGGTGTTGGGAGCATTATTTTTGCTGGAACAGGCGGCGTGTCGGGTAATCTCCGTGTGACCTCTGGTGCTGGCTCTGCGGGTGCTTTGGAATTGCTCAATTTTAATCGCTCGGGAAGTTTTGCTATCGGCTCATCCTTCGGCACACGGGATATCAGTCTCGGAACAGCTACAAGCACACTTTCCATTTCAACCGGAATGACGCTAACGGCGTACAGCAATATTACGACGGCAATGGGTTCTAACGTCGATGTTTCTGGCACATTTATCTATTCCGATGGTCTTGGTGCTATCGGCATCAACGGCAATCTTACTGTCAATTCCGGTGGACTTCTTCAAGTGCAGGCGCTGGGATTTGGTGGGGCGAATATTCGCATTAACGACGGTGGGCGCTTGCGAACATCGGAGACATTCACCACTGGTGCAGCCGTTTTCTATTCTTCGGGAAGTGCAACACTGGAGTATTTTGGAACAAACGTGTTGGCACCGCCGGGGCTGGAACTTCCAACGATGATGCGTGGCAGTGTTACTGTCGCTATGAGCGGGGCAGGGCAGTTGCAGTTGGATGGTACGCGCACAGTTTTGGGGACGCTTTCGGTTGCGCCGAGTGGAGCTACACAGCCTGTTTTGGCAATGCAAGACAACAGCAATCTCACGCTCAAAGGCTCTATTCTGACATCAACGGGAGCGCCAACTTTTGGTATTCTCACACCGGATCAGGCGACGGTGAGTATTACTATTGACAGTACTATCAGTGCGCCGATTAGCAATTTTTCGATTCGTCCGTTTAATTCTCTGGCGGGCAATGCGTTTGTCAGAGGCTTCACGATGAACCGCCCAACAACGCTGAGTTTGCAGAACAATCTCCTCATTGGTCCCGAATCGGATTACCCCAATGTGATGACGACCACACTGAGTTTGCAGCGCGGTATTATTGTTCCCGGGGTCGGCAATCGGGTTATTTTGCTGAGTTCTAATGCTACGTCGTTAATTGGCGGTTCGACAGGTGCCTATGTTCAAGGCACATTGCAGCGCACACTCCGCACCAGTGCTAGTACGTACAATTATCCCGTAGGAGCAGGCGGACAGTTTATGCTATTCAGCATTCTGAACCCCGTGACCGTACAACCAACAGCCGATGCCACGCCGGGCGTAGCAATTACCCCGCAAATTAATTTTACGGGCGGCAGTAGTGCTACGCTTGGACAGATTGCATCCTTCGCACCAAGTGGGCGTGTCTGGACGGCAGATTTAACGACAATTACAGGGGTGGAAAATTTTCGCGTACAGGTCGCTGATACGAGCCTTGTTGCTTCGAGTGTCCTTAGTGTTGCTGGGACTGCCTCTGGAGATTATTCTATTTTGCCTTCGACGCTTTTTAGCAATATACGGCTTACCGCCACGGCTCCCGTCTCGCTTCTTTCTATGGGGCAATCTCAATCCTTCCGTGTTGGCAATACCACGCGGGGACCAGAGATTTCCAGCGTTACGCCAACTATTGTTGGTTCAGGAGCAACAGTACTTATCACGGGGGCAAATTTCATAGAAGTAACCCGGGTGGCGTTTGGAACGACAACCGCCGCCTCGTATAACGTCGTTTCGCCAACCCAGATTGCGGCTGTTCTTCCCGCTTCCGTTGTCAACGATCTCAATAGTGGAATCAACTCCGTTCGTGTGAACTTGAGCATTACGGCGCAAGGTGGTTCTACGGCTTCAGTCACAACTCTGACGTTTGTCTTGCCACCAACAGTCCTCAATTTTTCTCCTAGCATTGGAACGCCCGGAACGCCTGTGCGAATTATCGGAACAAGGCTTGGTGGAGCGCTCTACAATATTCCGCCTACGGTGACCTTTGGTGGTATTCCGGCGCAATCGGTGACAATTACGTCTCCGACGGAGATTATTGCGATTGTACCCCGCAACGGTACGACGGGAACACTTCGAGTCAGCACTCCGGGCGGTACTGTTGCTACGATTTCGACGTTCACCTTTGTTCCGCCGCCGCGTATCACCGAAATTATTCCTTCGGTTGCCCCCGAAGGTGCGCTTGTAACGGTCAATGGTACGGGGTTCTTGCAGGTTATTGAAGTACGTTTTGGTGGTGTGCGCACACAAGCAACCATCAATAGTGCCAATCGTTTGACAGCACTCATCAGCACTGGTGCAACGGGGGTCGTTGAAATATTTACGCCGGCTGGGGTCATTACCTCGCAAGCGATATTCACCTTTGCTCCGCCGCCTTTGGTGACAGGAGCCTCGCCGCTTGTGGTGGGGACGGGCGGAACAATTCAGGTGCAAGGGTTTGGTTTTGTGGCTTCGCCGAATGTACAACTTGGGACTGTCACTGCTTCAAACGTGAGCGTGGCTTCGATACGCACGATGAACGTGGTTGTCCCAACAACACTAGCGCCGGGGCGCTATCCGATAAGCGTCACCACGCCTGGCGGCTCGACAACGGGATCGTTTGTGATTACTGTTGTGCCATCGCCGATTGTTACGGGATTTGCCCCGCCTTCCGGCAC
>JAAFHM010000163.1 GCA_013298375.1 Ignavibacteria bacterium
CCACGTGAAGGTGGTTAAGCAGAATCATTCGGCTCAAGAGGAATTTGCACTTACGCATAAAATCGTTTTGGTCTTCATTGCCAACCTGCCCAAAGTGCATCATTATTTCACCACAAATTGAGAGGTTGCAATGGCAAATAATTTTTGTATATTTAAGTCTCTTTAGTCATGTTTTGACATTCTGTGGTGGCGAAGTATTGTTGAAGGGTATGAGGCATTCCCGTTTTCGTAGCCCCAAATATGTATTTATTTATTTCTTGAGATTCATCGAAGGCTTTTTGTCCGTACTTGGTTCATAACTGGGTGAGAAGTCTTTTATGGGAGACTCAAGCCAGACGAAATATTCCAGCGCATCTCCCAATCACTGCGCCTCTTTGAGCAATTCGGTTCATAATAACGCACAAAGAACACAGGCGCATATCTTTTATCATTTCATTTTTTTGAGGTTCACAATGAACAAATGGCGACTCTCTGTTGCCCTCACGACAGTATTCTTCTGCGTTGTTGGCGCGTTTGCGACAGCATTTGCACAAGAAGTGATTGTCTCGGGCAGCGTTCTCGATGACCGTGGCAAAGCTGTTGCCGGGGTAAGCATTAAAGCCAAAGGCGTTCAAGCGGGCGGCTTTTCCGACAGCAAGGGCTTGTGGCGCGTCCGCATCCCTAATGCAAATGGCGCGACATTGGTATTCAATTACATCGGTTTCAAGCCGTTTGAATTGAAGGCGACCGAAAGCAAATCGGATATTGTGGTGAAATTGCAAGAAGATATTTTGAAAACGTCAGAGATTGTGGTGACGGGTGTTGCTTCTAGTATCAAAAAAGCAAACTCGCCAACGTCGATTGGTACGATCTCCGAAAAAGAACTCCTTCCTGCTCCGGCGCAGACTATTGACCAAGCATTTGCTGCGAAATTTGCGGGCGTTTCGATTCGTCAAAACACGGGCGCTCCGGGCGGTGGTAATAGTATCACCCTGCGTGGCGCAACAACGCTCATCGGCGGCTCTCAGCCGTTGTACATTATTGACGGTGTGATTGTCAATAACGGTACATTTTCCGGTGGTCAGAATACCGTTACTGCGGCGGGCGCGGGTGGTGCGACGGGCGGTGCAACCCAAGAGCAAAGTGCAAACCGTATCGCCGACATCAATCCGAATGACATCGAAGATGTACAGGTTTTGAAAGGTCCTTCGGCTGCGGCTGCATACGGCGCGAAAGCTGCTTCGGGCGTAATTATCATCAAAACTAAACAAGGTCGTGCTGGAAAAACCAACGTTACGATTAACCAACAATTTGGCTTTAATGAACTTCTGCGTAAAATTGGTCTTCGCAGATTTAACTCCGAAGCAGAGGTCGAATCATGGAATGCTGGTTTAGTGCCAACGTGGCGTGCGGCACAGGCAGCGGGCAATACTTTCATTGACCACGAACAAGAATTGTATGGTCAGCGTGGTTTTATCAATGAAACAGACGTAAATCTGCGTGGTGGGAGCGAAAGCACCCAATATAGTCTTGGCGGTACATTCCGCAGCGATCAGGGTATTATTAAAAATACTGGCTATGAGCGCCTTGCCGGACGCGCTAATGTCAATCAAATCTTCAGCGACCGCCTTACGGCTCGCATTGGTTTGAATTATATGCGCACCCGCTCTGACCGTGGTTTTACGGGTAACTCCAACGGCGATAACGTTTCGATTCCGTACATCATCAGCGTTATGCCGACGTTCTTCGATGCACGCCCGAAAAATGGTGTTTATCCCGATATGTTGGGCTTGAATCCTGCCAACGCATATGAAGTTGTTGATAAATGCCGCAATACGGAATATGTCAATCGCACTATTATTTCAGCAAATGTGAATTGGGATATTGTTAAAACCGAAGAGCAGACGTTGAGTTTTGTATTCCAAGGTGGTGCAGACTTTATCGCGCAACGGAATATCATTGCTGACCCTCTTACAACCTTGCATCAGCGTGTGAAGCCCTTTCCGGGCTTGTTCGGTGTCAGCGATGCGAATAATACAAACTCCAATATGTTCCTGACGCTTGTCCACCGTCTTGATGCAGGAAATGGCTTGAACTTTACGACACAAGCGGGCTTGCAGTTTGAAAATCAGCAATCCAATTCGATTGTGAATGTTGCCAATGGCGTAACTTCGCCTTTGGATAACGTCACGGGATCGGCTTTGCAGCAAAGTGTTCAAAGCATTGTCAATCGCTATGACCGAGGGTTCTATCTGCAAGAAGACGTTGATATTGCGGGTAAAATCTTTGTAACCGCAAGTTTGCGCGGCGACCAGAGTAGCGTAAATGGCGACCCGACCAAATTTTTCCTTTTCCCGAAAGCAGCTGCATCGGTGCAGTTTGCCAATTTTGATTTCTGGGAGGGCTTGAAAGGCATTTTGCCACAAGCAAAACTTCGTGTGGCGTACGGTCAAGCTGGTACACCGGTGAATAATGCATCTGCAAAATTTAATTTGCTGAATAACCTTAATAATAACCTTGGTGGCTTGGGTGCTGGCTTGGCAGTCAATCAACGCTTAGGCAATCCTCTTATTCGTCCCGAAATCGCTTCGGAACTGGAGTTTGGTATTGACGCTACCATTGGCGAAGGCATTGCAACGGTTGAACTTACATATTTCCGTAAGTATGTTACAGATCTCATTTTGCCACGTGTGCTTCCATCATCATCCGGCTATTTGAATGTTTTTGAAAATGCCGCAGAAATGTCGAACAACGGCTTTGAGGCTTCCGTGAACATCAACGCCGTTCGTACAGAAAGTTTCTCATGGACACCGCGTGTGAATTTCTTTACCAACGTTACGAAAATTGAGAAACTGACCGTTCCGGCGTACCCCTCTGGTGGTTTTGGTGCTGGTTACGGTATGAACCGCATTCAGCAAGGCTTGTCGGCAACCGCTATTTTTGGGCGCTCAAATTTAGGTCCTCGTAGTGCAACGGATACTACTCGCACTGGTGTCTATAACGGTTCTAAACCAGAAGGCGATTCTAACCCGCTCTTCCAATTTGGCTTTGCCAATACGCTGAAATTTGGAGGACTTGAATTCTATTTCTTAATTGATTGGCGTCAAGGCGGTTCGGTTGTGAACCTTACACAGGCACTATACGTTGAAAATGGAGATGAAAGCCACAACCTTTGGGGTAATCGTGAGGAAGCAAAACGTGTTTACGACCTGCGCTATAATACAACAGTTGCTAATGGTGGTTTTACAACATATATTCAAGATGCCTCGTTCATGAAAGTCCGTGAAGCGAGTTTGAACTATACCTTTGGCAAAGATATGCTTGCTGGTAGTTTCTTCGATGCTTTTGAATATATCCGGGTGGGAGTAAGTGGTCGTAATTTGTTTATGATTACGCCATACACAGGTTATGACCCTGAAGTCAGCAACTTCGGTAATATCGTTTCTTCCGCGGGTCAAGATGTCGCAGCGTTCCCATCATCACGTTCGTATTTCTTTAACCTTTCTATCGGGTTCTAACTTATTCTTTTGCTAAATCTTTTTTCAGGATTTTATATTATGAAAACAACTGTATTTGCTCGTGTACGGCATTTTGTTTCCGTATCGCTGGCGCTCGGTGCAGCAGCAATACTCAGCATGGCGACGTTTACAGCGTGCGACCAAAATTTTACCGCACCCGACCCGAACGCACCGACTACCGATGCGCTCATCCCATTGCAGCCCCTTATTACCGGAACACTCGCAAATTGGCGTTATACGGAAATCAATGAATTTGTCGGTATTACAGGGCGCGAAAGTTATACTAATGCTGGAGATGATCCACGTATTTTACAACAACCAATTCGTAATACCTTGGATGCAACAGCATTTATCGTGAATCGCCCATGGACTTCCATGTATTACACGATGAAAAACTGCCGCAACCTTATTGAGTTTTCTGCAAAACTTCCTGCGGCTGACCGCCCGGGAATAGAAGGCTTGGCAAAGACTATTTGGGCGTATGAATTAGCTCGTGTGTCTGGTGTTTACTATGATGTCGGTGTCAAAATTGAATATCGTCTTGACCCTAATGCTCCTTTTGTTCCTCGCGCTCAGTCATTAGCAGAGGCAGCGAAATTGCTTGATGAAGCAGCGACAGCATTGCGGGCGGCAGGAAACTCATTTTCATTTAACGTTGGCGATGGACTTCGCAATTATTCGACACCACAAGGCTTCTTGCGTGTCAACCGCGCTATTCGCGCCCGTGTAGCTGCATATCAGGGCGATTATGGCGCTTGTCAAACCGCCTTGAGCGCGTCTTTCCTAACAGAGGGCAATACCCCAGAGGTAATGCGTATTGGCGCGTATTTCACCTATTCAACTGCGTCTGGCGATGTTCCTCCAGGGTCAGGTCGCGGCTCCGGTGGCAATCCGTTCTTCCAAAATATCGCTGCTCCATCACTTCGTTGGTGGGCGCATAAAGACTATGTGAGCGATAATACGGATAATATGGTGGACACACGTGTTACACAGAAAGTTGTTACGCCTCTGACTGCTTCAGTTCCGGCAAGTTTCATTGGTGTACCAGGTTTATTAGCAACTCATGCGATTAATATTTTCCCCGAACCAAATTCTCCAACATCCATCATCCGCAATGAAGAATTACTTCTTCTCCGCGCAGAGGCTCGGATGTTTGGTTCGACACCTGACCTTGCGGGCGCATTAGCTGATATCAATCGTGTACGTGCGGCAGCAAACGCTCCTGCACTAACTACTGTTGGTGCTGACCGTAATACTCAGCTTTCACGCTTGCTCTATGAGCGTCGTTATTCTCTCTTCTTTGAAGGATTTCGTTGGGTAGATTTGCGCCGCTTTAACCGTTTGGGTGATATTAAAGCAGAGTTGAATCACGTTGTGAATACAACGGGCTTCCCAAAACCCGTGAATGAAATTCCGCAGTAATTTTGCTCAAAAGAGTAAAATCACAGAAAAAGGCTGCTTCACCACTGAAGCGGTCTTTTTTCTTTTGGTAACATAAATTTTTCTTTGTGCTGCTAAGTTTTTTTTTTTTTTACATTTGCAGCAATTCTGTGCTACAAAAGCACATCTTTTTGTCTCTCTATTTTGGAGTTTTTATGAAAAATTTTCGAGCGTTTCTTGTCAGTGCGTTTGTTGCTGCTTGTTTTGGAGTTTTTGGTCTCACCAGTTGTGCGGAAAATGCTTTGATGCCTCAACCGCAAGGCATAACGGCGGTTCAGAAGAGTGCTAAAAGTACTGGAGTCGCTACAAATTCAATCACAAGTTTGAATAGTTCACAACAACCATCGGAGCAAATTAATAATTTCGGTGTGCTTCGTGCATTTTTGTCGCTTAATCAAGCTACTGCAAATTCGGATAATAGCGTTACCATACAGTTTAGTGTTCGCGTATATTCTCCAGATGGGGATGATTCTTTTTCCGTAAGTCTTTTCCGTACAGTTACTGACATTTCTGGTAACGTAGTCTCTGGTCCAACATACTTTGGCGACTACTATCCGGGAAGTTATTCAGCAACAAGCCCTATGGGTTTGCCACCTGGAACTTACTTCATCAGACTGACCACACAAAGCCCCGTAGCAAGATCTGGCACAGTTCAGGTAACTATCCCATAACTACCACAGGCTTCCCAAAGCCCGTGAATGAAATTCCGCAGTAAACCGGACTGATTCATTGACAAACACAAGCCGCTTCAGCACCCACTGAAGCGGCTTTTTTATGCGGAAAAATGCAAGAAATCTTGTATATTCCTCACAGCACAATCGTTCTGATTTTCTGACAACCACCTTGGCGCAACGCCACAAGGAGCGCACGTATGCGATACAGCGAAATTCTCGCGGGCTACGAACCCGACATTAGCCACATTGTTACTGAGGACGATGAGCCTGTGGATAATCTTTTTTCCGAACATCAGCAACGCCTCCTTGCCGACGGGCTGCACCATTATTGGCATTCCCCCGATGGACAGCCGTTTCTTGCCGTTACCAATGTCGGCTTATTTTATGCGGTGAAAGAACCGCCGATCGTCCCCGACTTTATGCTCAGTCTCGGCGTGAAATATCCCGAAAATTACTGGGAAAAGCGCCATAGAACCTATTTTGTATGGGAGTTTGGGAAATCACCTGACCTCGCCGTAGAGATTGTTTCTAACGTGGTCGGCAATGAACTGGACGCGAAATTTGATATCTATGCCCAAGCGGGCGTAACGTACTATGTTGTCTATGACCCAGCGGAGCATTACGGCAAAGACACGCTTCGCGCCTTTGTTCGTGCGGGTGATGAGTATATTCGTTTGCCAGAGCCGTATTTTGCGATGCTCAATTTGGGTTGTACGCTCCGGGAAGGCGAATACGCTGGGATGCAGGGAACATGGCTGCGCTGGACAAATGCTGATGGTAGCTTGATTCCAACAGGTGCGGAAGCCACGGCAGAAGCCCTTGCCGATGCACAACAAGCCCTTGCCGATGCACAACAAGCCCTTGCCGATGCACAACAAGCCCGTACCGATGCACAACAAGCCACTCTCCGCGCTGAAAAGCTCGCCGCACAACTTCGAGCATTAGGTATTAATCCCGAAGAGTAACGTCATTTTCTGACACACTACTACCTTGGCGCAACGCCACAAGGAGACTGTAACTATGCGATACAGCGAAATTCTCGCGGGCTACGAACCCGACATTAGCCACATTGTTACTGAGGACGATGAGCCAGTGGATAACCTCTTTTCCGAACATCAACAGCGCCTTCTTGGTGATGGCATCCATGATCATTGGCATTCCCCCGATGGGCAACCGTTTATCGCTGTGAGCAATGTTGGGCTGTTCTATGCCGTACAGAAGCCGCCAATCGTCCCCGATTTCATGCTGAGTTTAGGTGTAGAATATCCCGAAAAGTATTGGGAGAAGCGTCATCGGACATACTTTGTGTGGGAATTTGGGAAATCGCCGGAATTGGTGGTGGAGGTGATTTCTAATTTAGTCGGCAACGAACTGGACGCAAAATTTGACCTCTACGCACAGGCAGGAGTTTCGTACTACATCGTCTATGACCCATCGGAGCAGTATGGCTCGGACACGCTGCGGGTATTTGTACGCGAAGGCAGTGAATATCGGCGCTTGGAGAAGGCGTATTTTGAGATGTTGCAACTAGGCTGCACACTCTGGGAAGGCGAATACGCGGGTATGGAAGGAACATGGCTGCGCTGGACAAATCCCGATGGCAGCTTGATTCCGACAGGCGCAGAAGCCACACAAAAAGCCACTCTTCGTGCTGAAAAACTCGCCGCACAGTTGCGAGCGTTAGGAATAAAACCCGAAGAGTAACGGAATTTTCTGATACAACCATCCAGCAACATTGCCACAAGGAGAGCGTAAATATGCGATACAGCGAAATTCTCGCGGGCTAAGGTTGTGGACATAAATTTTAATGCATCCACCGACTATTTCCGTGATTTGCCTTCCAACGCGTCTCGTTGTACTTCTGTCGAGAAAAGGACTCTTTGAGTCTATAGGAACTTAACAGCCTCGCCCTTGATAAAGGGGGCAAACAAGTAAAATTACGTTGAAACCGGAACAGTTGCAATTAACCAATAATCGCCTTACCACCATGAACGTACAGAAACTTACCCTCAAAGCGCAAGAGGCTCTTCAACGCGCTCAGGAAATAGCCTCAGCGAGTAACCAGCAGTCTATTGAGCCTATTCACGCTTTGCTGGCGCTTTTGGAGGATTCGGGCGGGATTATTCCGCCGATGCTGCTCAAACTTGGGGCAAACGTGGAATACCTGAAATCCAAAACACAGCAAGAAATAGACGCGCTGCCCAAAGTCGGCGGAACAGTCGTGGGAAGTCAGTTTTTGAGCCGTGATTTGGGCGCAGTGATGGAAATTGCTCTCAAAGAAGCGCAAAAACTCAGCGATGAGTACGTCAGCACCGAGCATCTGCTTATGGCGCTTTCCGAGCAGAAATCCTCTGCCGCCCAGCTTTTGCGCGACCAAGGCGTGACCAAAGACGCTGTTGTGAAAATCCTCAAGGATTTTCGCGGTTCGCAGCGCGTCACCGACCAAAATCCTGAGGACAAATATCAAGCGCTTCGGCGCTATGGGCGCTCCATCAATGACGAAGCCCGCAAAGGCAAGATTGATCCTATCATCGGGCGTGAAGACGAGATTCGTCGCGTTCTGCAAGTGCTTTCGCGCCGCACGAAAAACAACCCTGTTCTTATCGGTGAGCCGGGAGTCGGCAAAACCGCCATTGCTGAGGGTATTGCCCAGCGCATCGTCTCCGGCGATGTGCCGGAAACGCTCAAAACCAAAACGATTATTGCGCTGGATATGGGCGCACTCGTGGCAGGGACGAGTTTTCGCGGGCAGTTTGAAGAGCGCTTAAAAGCGGTTGTCCGCGAGGTGAGCGAATCCGACGGCGAAATTATTTTGTTTATTGACGAATTGCATACGCTGGTGGGCGCAGGCGCAACAAATCAAGGCAGTATGGATGCAGCAAATATCCTCAAACCCGCATTAGCGCGAGGTGAATTACGGTGTATCGGTGCAACGACGCTGGATGAATATCAAAAATATATCGAAAAAGATGCCGCATTGGAGCGTCGTTTCCAACGTGTTTTGATAGGCGAACCAACCGTAGAAGATACCATCTCAATCTTGCGTGGCATCAAGGAGCGCTACGAAGTGCATCACGGCGTACGCATTACCGATGGCGCACTCATAGCGGCGGCGCAGCTTTCGCATCGCTACATTGCCGACCGTTTCTTGCCGGACAAAGCCATTGACCTCATTGATGAATCCGCGTCCAAATTGCGCATTGAGATTGATTCCATGCCGGAGGAATTGGATTCGATTGAGCGAAAAATCCGCCAACTGGAAATTGAGCGCGAGGCGCTTTTGCGCGAACTTGGCGAGACGGCGTAACCCTTTTTCTTCTCCGCACATTCAAGCCCGATGACGTTACAAAAAACCATTAAAACGTTCCTTCGTCCCGCAGAAACTGCTGCGCGAGCGCTGCTCCATGCGTTTTTGCGACGACTCTACCGCAATACGCCAGCCACAGAGCCGCTTTCCGCCGACACGTGCCGCAAGATTCTCCTTTGCCGCTACGACCGCGTTGGTGATATGATTGTGACAACGCCCGTCATCAATCTGCTGCGCACGATGATTCCAAATGTCGAAATCCACGTGCTTGCTTCGCCGCGTAATTCCTCGCTTCTGAAGTACGATCGCCGCATTGCGAAAGTCTATGAACTGGACGGTACGCAAAAACCGTTGCGCACTTTCCTGTCGCTTTTTAAAGGCGAGTTACGCCACAAGATGCGCGAAGAGCGCTATGATGCAGTGTTTTGCATGGTGTTTCACAAAACAACGCTGTCGGGCTTGGTGGCAAGCGTTTTGGCGGGAGAACACGCCATCAAAGTTGGCATTACGCATCCGCACCCGCGCCGAATGGATCTGTACCGCACTATTTTCAATATGCTGCTCGACATAGAATTTGAGCGCGAAACAATGGCAGAACTCCTTGTACGCTTTGTCTGCAAGGCGTTTGCGTGGGAATACCGACCAAACCTCGTTGAATACGGTGTGGAGCTTGCCCCTCGGCATCACGCCCGCGCTGAATCAATTCTGACACCGCTCCGAAACAGCACTGCCGCCGAAGCCTCACCATTACTGGTGTTCTACAACTGCTCGGCGGGTGCGCCTGTGCG
>JAAFHM010000130.1 GCA_013298375.1 Ignavibacteria bacterium
TCCAAGAAACTTAACCACACGGCATTAAAATCAAAGATATACATTTCCGCTTTGAAGCGAGCTTTTGAAGAATTGAGAACTCTTGAACCTATTCAGCTTCAGAACCTCGCTGCGTAAGGTGAGTTACCGTAATATCTCAAAATACTTTTGGCGGACTACTAGTTTACGCAACTTTATACAAATAAATATCTTATCTCTGAATTTTGTCTAATGTGAATGCTTGTATCTGCATAGTTTTGAAACCGTTGCAGAAGTACGTTCTGCGTTAACAACGTATTTCGATTTGCACAACCACCGTAAGCAGCATCAAGTCTTGAGCTACAAAACTCCCTTCTGCGTCTTTGAGGCAGGAAGGTCAAATCTGATTTGCAGGGCTTGAAAATATTATGGATAATTTACCATTTCGCTGTCCAGAAATAGGGGGCAGATCAGTTTTAGCCTAACTTGCCAAAGTAAAACTAAATATCTTGCAACTTCTCACCGAATAAGTCGCATATCTCGCAGACAAGCATAGAGCATGACAAACATCAGTGCGTAGGTGGCGGTAGTGGCGAGTAACGACGAAGAATAGAATTTGAATGCCGTGCCGAAAGACTTTTTAGGAGCAATGCGCGTTCCCTCGAAATTGACGAAAGAGAACATTTCGTCAATGACTAAATGCGTGATAAAGCCAAGAAGTGCGCTTGCTGCCGCCGCGTTTTTGATAAGTTGCGGCGAAAGTCGAAAGGCTTGATAAACCAATGCCCCCCAGATAATCGCCGCCGGAATACTGTGGAACATTCCCCGATGCACGGAAAACTGCTGCATAAGCGCCCGCAGACCGTATTTTACAACGACGTAGATGAACAGCGCCGTCAGAATAATTTGTGAGGATGAAAATCGCCCAATGCCTATTCCCTGTAAGACAAAGACCGGTGCAAGTACGCTTGCCAAACCAAATGCCATGTCGTTGGGGCGGCTATTGGGGCTGTCAATGTCTGGCAAAAGGCTTCCGGCGCAAGCAATAATGGCACAGGCAGCCGCATCGGTTAGGGGCGTATGAAGCTGGTAGTATGCCGTCGCACCGCTCAGAGCGGCAATCGCAATGCCACCGCTGAGGTGATGAACGAAATTGCCCATAATGCGCTTTGTTGCGTGAAGTATTAGCTTTTGCCCGTCAGGACATCCGACATTTCTTGGTGAATACGTCCGTTTGTGGCAAGCATCGTGCCTTGGTGGAGGTTGTGCGGAGCGCCGTCGTACTGGGTCATCGTGCCGCCCGCTTCTTGCAAAAGGAGTTTTCCGGCTGCCACATCCCACGAATTAAGGCTCACTTCCCAATAGCCATCGAAGCGCCCCGCCGCTAAATATGCCAAATCAATCGCCGCCGACCCCAAACGCCTGACGGGAAGCCCCATACGCACAAAACGCGAGAAATGGTCAATGCAGTTGTTCGGATTTTCCCAAGCGTTGTAGGGGAAGCCTGTAACCAAGATGGAATCGTCGAGTTTTGCGGTTTTGGAGACATAAATTTGTTGCCCGTTCAAAAATGCACCGCCGCCTTTTGTTCCTGTGAAAAGCTCGCCGGTCATGGGCGCATAAATCACGCCGCAAAGCAGTTCACCTGCCCTTTCTGCGCCAATGCTTACACAAAAAATTGGAATGGAGTGAGCAAAATTCACCGTGCCGTCGAGAGGGTCAATAATCCAGCGCACAGTTTCAGCTGGAGCGCCCGTCGCACCGCTTTCTTCCGCTAAAAAAATATGGTCAGGAAATACCGCTTTAATACGGCTGATGATGAGCTTTTCCGCTTTGTGGTCGTACTCCGTAACGAGGTTATGACGACCTTCTTTGTTGTCAATGCGAAAGGTTGTGCCGAAGCCGTCTTTCAGCATTTCTCCTGCTTCTAAGGCAGCAGTTTGAGCGCAATGGAGAAGATCTGCGTGAGGTGTGGGCATGAGAGAGCGGAGGAATGTGAGAGGAAAAACGACTATTTGATGAGCAATTTTCTCCGGGAAACCCGTTCTACACTTCGGAAAGCGTAGAACGGGAAGACGTGACGTTGAGTCTATAACGCAGCATTTACGCCAGCAGCAGCCACGCCATAACCGCAATAATTCCCACCACCATCAATAAGGCATAATTTTGTACGATGCCCGATTGTGTACGGCGAAAAATCTCGGCGAGTGCTGTTACAACAGAGCCGGAGCGATTGACAACGTTATCAATACCGTAGGTTTCTGCGCCTTTCGAGAAAACAACATCGGCGATTTTGTGAAGCGGGTTAACAATCAAGCCGTAATACAGTTCATCAATAAAATACTTATTCCAAAGCAGATTGTACAAGCCTTTCATACGATTTGCGAAGGACACAGGCGCATCGGAGGCACTGTTGTACCACGCTCTTGCCAGCACAATCCCCGCAATGGCAATTCCTAACGACACTGCCATCAGCACATACTCAATGGCGTGAATTTCATGCGATTCGCCGTGTGCCAAGACTTTATGTGCTGGCTCAAGCACTGGCGCAAGCCAATGTTCAATCCAATTCCCAATGTGCATTGGCGCACCTAAAGCGTGGGGAATACCGAGAAAACCGCCGACAACGGAAAGAACCGCCAAGATAATGAGCGGGATGGTCATCGTTGCGGGTGATTCGTGTGGATGAACGTGGTGCGCGTCAAAGCGCTCTGCGCCGTTAAAGGTCAAATGCACCAGACGGAACATATAAAACGCCGTACAGAACGCCGCTACGACCAGCAAAGCCCACATAACGGGCGAACCATGCGAAAAGACATTCCACAAAATTTCATCTTTCGAGAAAAAGCCCGCAAACGGGAAAATCCCGGCAATCGCAATCGAAGCTATCAAAAATGTACGATGGGTTATCGGCATATATTTCGATAAGCCGCCCATTTTTTGAATATCCTGCTCTTCGTGCATTCCGTGAATGACCGAGCCAGAGCCAAGGAAGAGACAGGCTTTGAAAAAAGCGTGTGTCATCACGTGAAACACGGCTGCCGTGTACGCCCCAACGCCAAGCGCGGCAAACATGAATCCAAGCTGGCTAACGGTCGAATATGCCAGCACTTTTTTAATATCATTCTGCACTAAGCCCATCGTTGCAGCAAGAAGAGCCGTCGCAACACCAACGATGGCAACAATATTCATCGCATCATGCGAAAGCGCAAAAATTGGTGCAGTCCGGGCGATAAGAAAGATGCCGGAGGTGACCATTGTTGCAGCGTGAATGAGCGCCGAAACAGGCGTTGGACCTGCCATAGCGTCCGGCAACCAGACGAACAAGGGGGCTTGTGCGGATTTGCCTGTGCAGCCTAAAAAGAGAAGGAGAGCCACTGCCGTTATTAAGCCAGCGCTATACGCAGAGCCGCCCGGAAACACGCCTTTGACAGAAGAAGCAATTGCGGCAGCATTGACATCATCGAAGCGCAACGAACCAAAAAGCACGTAAAGAATAAACATCGCTATCAACATTCCGAAATCACCGATGCGGTTGACGATAAAGGCTTTTTTTGCTGCATCGCCCGTAAAAGCAATATTTGTTCCCGTAAATTCGCGGTCGTACCAAAAGCCGATAAGCAGGAATGAAGCCAATCCTACGCCTTCCCAACCCAAAAATGTTACCACATAATTGTCGGCAAGTACAAGATTGAGCATCATAAAAATAAAGAGGTTCAAATACGTGAAAAACCGCGTAAAGCCCTCGTCATGAGCCATGTAGCCGATAGAGTAAATATGAATCAGGAAACCAACGCCCGTGATAATGAGCGTGAAGAGAAGCGAAAGTTGGTCAATTTTATAGGCAAGGTCAACCGAAAAATCTCCTGCTTGAATCCACGTAAAGAGTTTGACGGTCTGCGGCAAAAATGCGCCGGAAGCCATCTGAGTAAAAAGAATACACGCAAAGAGAAATGGCAGCCCAACCATAGCACTGGCAAGCGCTCCGGCAATAGTTTTGCCTTTCTCAAAGTAGCTCAGTTTTGCGCCGAAAAAGCCTAAAAGGACAAAGCCGACAAGCGGCAATGCGGGAATCAGGTACACGAGTGTTTTCATGCGTTGTTTGGGGAATGACGATGATGCAAATGGTATTATTCAAAAATTTCCGTTATATCCAGCGAAAAGCCTTCCAAGACTGCCGAGCGTACTACGCCGTGCTTCCGTGCTTGGTTCAGCACAATAAAGCCGTTGTCGGTATTCTGCAAAACCTCAATGCGTAGTTCATCGGGATAAACAAGCCAGTATTCGCGGACACCTTCGCGCTCATAGATCATTTTTTTGTGCGAAAGGTCGTAATATCCCGTGCTGGGCGAAAGCACTTCCACAACAAGGTCTGGTGCGCCTTGTACATTCTTCTCGGTAAGAATGTGCAAGCGTTCATTCGAGGCAAACATCAAGTCCGGCATATACAATTCTCGGTCATTGAGATACAAATCAAGCGGTGAAAGCAAAACTTTACCGAGATTGTTCGCGGACACAAAAGCGTTCATAGGAATCAAAACATCAAGAATAATGCTTTGATGATGTAGCGTTTGCGTAGGAAAATAGACGGCTTCTCCGTTAATAAACTGAAAATACGGCGCACCTTCGGGTATAGCGAGGTATTCCTCTATGTTTGTAGGCGGCTTCCGTACAGGTTTTTCGCGTGTTTCCTGCACTTCAGCAATGTCGTATTCCAAAACAGCTTCCATGATTTCTTCCAGTAATTACGGCGTATAAGCTGGCTCCTGCTCCAAATCCTCGACGGGGAGACGAAGGCTTTGGAATTTGATATTTTTATTCTCATCAATAATCATCAAGACGTTGCGCTCGACCTTCATCCAATCGGAACGGCGCGTTGTAAATGGCTCCGAGGCAATAATAACAGCATCAGGACGGCTGCCAGACGGCTCCATTTGGCAGTTACCGTCGTTGCAATGATATTTGCTGCCGTACATATAATACAGCGTCGAGGGCTGGACAAGCGGGTTCGTAGTGTAGCGCGTTGCAACGATAGATTTGCCATTGCTGACGCAGAAGTTGAGATAGGAATGTTTTTTCAAGCCGCATTCCATGTAGAGTTCGCAGTAATCATCAAGCATTTTATTCATTGCGTAGGCGAGTTCATCCGTCGAAACCTCACCAAATGGGTCTTCGATGTGATTCAAAAATAAGCCAAACATATGCTCAGAATCCGTCGAACCCAAGATGGCTTCATACGCAACGTCGTTCAATCGGCGCAAAAGTGGGCGGCGGATTTTGTTAAATTCACCGACCATGCCGTTGTGCATAAAGACAAGTTTACCGCACTGAAACGGGTGAGAATTGACCTCTTCCACCGAAGAGCCAGGGGAGGCAGCGCGGACGTGCGCAATAAACATCGGAGAATGAATTTTCTTCGACAGGTTTTTCAAATTCATATCGCTCCACGCGGGTTTGATGCTCCGAAAGACGCATGGAAACTCATCCAATTCCGGCTGATACCACGCAATACCGAACCCATCGCCATTGACGGCAACCGACATTTCTTCCGCCTGCATACTTTGTGCAACGATAAGGGAAAATCGAGGGTTGTATAATAAATCCTCTGCCAGTACGGGGTCGCCGGAATACGCTAAAAATCTACACATAAGTCGCTCAAGTAAAAGAGGTGGAACGAAGAATCTTTCGTTGGTGGTCGTTGGTTATTGTCGCCGCACAGCCACCGCGTACATATCTGTTCCGCATGGCGTAAGGCTTTTGAAGATAAACTTTTTAGCAATTTGTAATGAAGGGACGGAAAGCGAGGAAAACGAGTGCAAGCCGCTCCCCATCAGGATTGGTGCGATAAAAATATGCAATTCATCAATCAAATTTTCTTGTGCGAATGAGGAAAACACTCGTGCGCCGCCTTCAATCATAATCGAAGCAATATTCTTCGAGGCAAGCTGCTCCAAAATAGCGCGAATGCTGAGATAATCACCCGTTCCCGAACCAGCCGGAAAGACGTGTACGCCGCTAATTTTGAGCGCCGTTGTTTTTTGTTTTGCCATCGCTGCCGGAGAGCAGAAAACAAAGGTATTGTGGCGGTCTTCCTCGCTAAACACCTTCGATTTCAGTGAACTGGAAAGGTCAGAATCCAAAATTACCCGTTTAGGATTTCTTCCCTCCACTAAACGCACAGTCAATTCGGGGTCATCTTTGGCAACCGTCACGGCTCCAACCAATACCGCATCTACTTCTGCGCGAATGACGTGAGTCGCTTTGCGGCTTTCTTCGCCTGTAATCCATTTTGATTGCCCATAGACCGTCGCAATGCAGCCATCAAGCGATTGCGCCACTTTTGCGATAATATACGGCTGCCCGGTGGTGATATATTTTGCAAAAAAGCGATTGATCCATTGTGATTCTTCTTCCAGAACGCCCGTTGTTACTTCGATTCCTGCCTCTTGTAATTGCGCTATACCTTGTCCTGAAATTTCTGGGTTGGGGTCGGTCATACCGATAACAACGCGCTTAAACTTTTTTTCAATAATCAAATTCGTGCAAGGCGGTGTTTTACCGAAGTGATTGCATGGCTCCAAATTCACATACAGTGTCGAGCCTTCGACGGGACGCGAAGCACTGCGAATAGCTTCGACTTCCGCATGAGCGCTCCCAAACTCACGGTGCCAGCCCTCACCAATAATTTCGCCGTCATGGACGATAACCGCTCCAACACGCGGGTTTGGGCTGACCATACCTGTACCGTTCATAGCAAGGTCTAGTGCGCGGCGCATCGCTTGTTCATCGGTCATAGTGCTGTGGCTCCGTCAAATGAAAAATATGGTGTTAGAGTGCTTATGATTTGAGAGGAAGGACATTGCCCTCAAGCGGTGGACAAAACCAGAATGAGAAATTACAAACTGCTTCTGTTTTTTCCCACAAAAAAGTTCATTACTTGTGAAGCAGCGCTCTCAAGGCGCATAAAAGAGAGGTTGGGGGCGGGGGTGAAAATAAGGAGAATTATGCCAGAGGACGTGCATCAAGACTATTTTGTAAGAGTGGTGAATTGACTGCTTCCAAAAAAGTCCGATAATCGCGGATATAGTCGGATTCATCGTAGGTGTGCGAAGCAAAAACTGCGCAGACAGAGCCTGCGGTGAAGTTGATTTCCGATGCCCAAATCATCGGCGGAATGTACAAGCCCTTGTAGGAGCGGTTCAGGTGAATCGTGTCGCGGCTTGCGCCATCGTCCACGGCTACATCGAAGCCGCCAATCATACAAACAATAAACTGGTGGCAAGTGTAGTGCGCATGAGCGCCACGACTTTCGCCGCCCGGAATATCGTAGATGTAGAATGTGCGCTTAATGTCAAACGGAATCTCTACACCGCCATTGATGGGCGTAAGATTTCCCTCGCGGTAGAAAATACGGGGTAAATCAAAGATTTTGCAGTCCCGAATAGAAGCGCTTTGCGGAAGATTGTTCATGCACGTTTCTCCTTGATAAAAGCGTCGTAATCGCGGATATAGTCTTCGGGCGCATACTGCGTAGATGCAAGAATCAACGTCACACCATTAGTAGAAAAATTCTCTAATTGCCGCCAGACCATGCTTGGCACATAAAGACCAAAATACGAACGGTTCAGAGAAAATGTTGTGCGCTCTGTGCCGTCGTCCAACACCACATCGAAACTGCCGGAAAGAGCGATAATAAACTCTTCATTGGCGCGGTAGGCGTGACCACCGCGCTTTTCTCCGCCGGGAACGTCGTAAATCCAGTATGCCCGCTTAATACCAAAGGGAATATGCCGTCCGTCGCCTTCGATGAAGGTGAGATTGCCGCGTGGATCGGAGATTTTGGGCAGATTGATGATGTGAGCGTCTGCGAGGGTTGTTTTCATTGGTCGTAAAGCAAGTTATGGTTTTTTGCGTCGTTGAGATAATTGTTTGCGCATACTTTGTCGCCCATGCAACACGGCTAGAATTTGAACCGAACCATTATCAACATCATAGACGATACGATAGCCCTCGACTATTAACTCACGATATGTGCTTTTTCGTAATTCAGGAATTTTACGTCCACTCAAAGGAAAAATTTCCAACTGTGCAACGCCATAATACAGCGTCGTTAAGAGTACCTCCGCATACTTTGGCGAGGATCGCTCAACAAATTCACCGATGTTTTTGAGATCGTCTAGTGCTTGTTTTGTCCAGATTACTTCAGCCATTGGTGCAAATATTGTTTCGCTTCTGTTTGAGAATAAACGCGACCTTCGGCAACATCTCGTTTGCCCTGTTCAATTTTTTGCATGATATAGAGTTCGTAGATCATATCTTCGTATGAAGCTGTTTCCTTCATACCTGCAATAATGCTTAAAGCAGATTTTTTCGGTGTTGATTGTTGATTTATCCTCATTTCTCTCTTCCTTTCTTTGAGTTTTCTATACTGTTCGTATCACTTTCGCTGGAACGCCCATCACCACTGTCCCCGCAGCCACGCTTTTGGTCACAACTGCCCCAGCGCCAACGACTGCATTTTTTCCAATGATAATATTCGGCAAAAGTTTCGCGCCAACGCCAATCATCGCGCCTTCTTCAATCGTCGGACCGACCACGTGTGCATCGGAGTAGCCGTGCTGACCAATATCGTTATCGTTCGAGGTAAAGACACCGCCCGAAATAAAAGCGCCGTCACGAATGTCCATATTACCAGCCATCCACGAATTATCCATAATTTTTACCCCATTACCAATGCGAACATTATAGTTAATCGTTACTTGCCGCCCGATAACCGTTTTATTGCCGATAGAGCATTGTTCGCGGATGGAAGCGCCGTCGCCAATGAGGGAGTTTTCACCGATGGTCACGTCATAATAAATCACAACGTGGGGTCCAATCGAAGAATTATTGCCAATTCGCACTATGCGCTCAAATACTGGTGTTCGGGAGAGCGCCCCGGCACCTTTTGGCTCTTTGCCAAGCACCGCACCCGGAAAAATTTCAACGCCGTCACCAATTTCAACGCCGTCACCAATAACCACGTGCGGATGAATCACCACATTCGACCCAATTCGCACTCCTGAGCGAATGACAGCAAACTCAGCAATACGGACATTCTCGCCGATTGCCGTTGTCTCGACTACAGCATGAGATGAAATCATCAGACGTAAAAAAAATAGGTAAAAAAAACAGTCAACCTTGAGTCGTTCAAAAGCCCTGAAAGCCGCAGTAAAGGCTCATCACGATACATCTTGCAACAACGTTTCTCACATCAAACCTTTGGCTTGCAGGAGTTTTTGGGCATCAAGAAAATAGCTGCGAATTGGTTCAAATAATGCGCGAGCTGCCGCCCAATCTTGAACTTTTGAGTGTTCCATGAGGGTAATACCGAGCTTTGCCGGATCTTCCAGACCGAATTGCAAACACGAGCCTTTGAGCGTATGTCCCAAGCGGTACAAGCGCTGTTCATCTTTTTTGTCGAGAATTTCGTGAAATTCTGCATCAAGTTGTTTGATCCAGTCCAGCACAAATTCAGGAAGAAGCTCCAAGATTATGGGGTCATCAGGTAGTGTCATTGTAGCAAAAGAACAATAAATGAGAAAAAACGGTCAATTACTGTTGCAATCTAATAGTTCAAACTAGCGCAAGCAAGGATTTTTCTCTATTTTTGTAGTCTAGTTCAGGAAGAATTGATTTTGACCGCCAAATCCATTATGAATAAAACCAAAATTGCGCTCATCGGCGCAGGAAATATCGCGCAAAGTATCCATTTGCCAATTTTGACGAAACTTGCCGGAGTAGAAGTTGTTGCGCTCTGCGACCGTAATAAATCCAAAGCAAAAGTGCTTGCCGAAAAGTATAACATCCCGCACGTCGTCAAGGAAGTTCACGAACTACTCAAAATAGACGGCATTGATGCGGTGGACATTTGTACCAGCACCGATGCGCACTACGAAGTAGCCGTAGAGTGTCTGGAAGCTGGCAAAGACGCGCTGATTGAAAAACCACTTGCGCGGTCGTGGCAAGAAGCCGCGATGATAGACGAGACCGCCAAACGGCTCGGACGCAAGGTTATGGTCGCTATGAATCACCGCTTTCGCCCCGATACCATCACGCTGAAAAGTTTTATTGAACGTGGTGAACTCGGCAAATTTCATTACATCAAATCCGGCTGGCTCAAACAGCGCTCCAGCGAACAAAAATGGCTTGCTCAGGCAGACCGCTCCGGTGGCGGCGTGATGCTGGATTTGGGGATTGTGCTGATTGACTTGATGCTTTGGCTGACGAACTTCCCCAAAGTCCATTCGGTGCGGGCTGTGATGCAAAAACATCAAACCAAAAATGTTGAAGATTTTGTCACGGGTTTTCTCAATTTTGCTGACGATACCGTAGGAATTTTTGAAACAAGTTGGACGCTTCAGCGTCCCGAAGAACTCTATTATTGCAATTTCTTTGGCGATAAAGGCAGCGCATTTATCAATCCGCTCAAAATTATTCGCCGCCAAGGAAATGATTTTGTCAGCACGGAATCACCCGATGCAACCCGCTCCAAGACGGCACTCTACCAGAAATCGTATCAAAACGAACTTCAGCATTTCGTCAATGCCGTCCAAGGTCTTGTCCCCGTTGCTTCCACACCGAGCGAGGCTGTTCACAGGATGCGAATTATTGATGCGCTCTATGTTTCGGCACGGGAGCGCACGGAAATTTTGCTGGACACATAACGATATGTTGAGACGAAGTAAGGTTGTGGACATAAATAAACTGCATCATTCTGTTTGAACTGCGAAGGCTGAAAACTCAATGGTCAAACGGGAGCCAAAGGCGGCTAAAGCAAGCCAGACATTGTAGAATAATAGGTTCTTTGC
>JAAFHM010000451.1 GCA_013298375.1 Ignavibacteria bacterium
GGGTTATGGAAAATATGACTATCAATATGCCCGTTGGAAACTATACCTTTATTGGCGGAACGCCGACAACGAATGGTCTGGTGAGCAACGCTTTTTCGGTTGCGTTGACCGGCATGACACAACGCTATATTTCTGCGGGGGCGGTTGTTCTGCCTGTCAAATCTGCCTTCGGCTACCAACTCCAATTCAACGGCACGAATCAAGAAGTCGTCGCGCCCGCCAAACCCGTCTACGATGCGCTCACCGACCTCACGTTTGAGGCGCTTGTCCGTCCGTATTGGGCGGCTGGTATGCCGCCGCCTACCGATCCTTGCATCGTTTCTTTTGGTGATGCAGCAAGCCAAAATTTTACCTTGAGTGTGGGGCAGTTCTACGCATTTCTCAAAGTCGGCACAAACAATGGCGCGACGCTCGTGCAGAAGAGCATCATTCCCGTTTTGCGCCGCAATCAGTATTATCACATTGCCGTCACGTATAGCGCCGGGGTTGTGACGTATTATGTTGATGGCAAACTCATGGGAACGGACAATATCACCCTTACCGCAGTCAACGGTAAGCAGCTACACATCGGGTCACGGGGCGGGATAGCGGACTTTTGGCAAGGTTCGATTGACGAGGTACGACTGTGGAATACGGCTTTGCCACAAATGACCTTAGCCACGTGGAAACGCCGCGAACTGGATAATAGCCATCCGAATACAGCAAATCTGACGGGATACTGGCGTTTCAATGACGGCTATCCGCAAAGCACCACAGACCTTTCGTCACAAGCAAATACCGCTTCGCTTATCAATGCACCGACGTGGATTGATGGCTCAACAACGGCGGGCTTTGTTGTTGCGCCAAGCGGCACGGCTACAGGGACGCTGTTTGCAACAAAGGTTGGTGGCGGTGCGCTCTCCTACGCGGCAATCGGCGCGAACGGCGGTTCAACGATGGCAACGGTGAATCTGGACAACGCAGGAAATGTGAGCTATACGCCCGTCGTTGCTGTTGGGCAGGATTCCCGCGATACCGTTTCGCACAGCATTACCGATAATATTCCGACGCTGACGACCGCGAGCATCGTTGTAGAATTTTCGCCTTTGTTCACTGTTCCCGCGCAATTTGTCTCCTACAACAAGTCCACGCGGTTCGCTAATGTCATTATCAATGGCGGTACGTCGCCCTTTGCTGCGCAATGGACTCCCACCACCAATTTGACGAATGCCGCTACGCTTCAGCCTTCTGCTACGCTGCTTACCGATGCGACGTATTCCCTGCAAGCCCAAGACGGATACGGCTTCGGTGGCACGACCAATGTTCCCGTGAGGATTCATCCGCTCACCTTGGCATTTTCCAATTCTTCCAGCACTGGAACGACGGGTTTGCCCGGACTTATCAATTCCGGCAACAATATTGTGATGCGATACGGAATCTTTCGCAAACGCACCGGGCAGTTGGATAGTACCGATGGAGGTGTGCAACTGCGCGTGGATGCTGCTCCGGGCGGCAATGCGCAATTTGCCGTGAACTACACCAAAACCTTTACGCAAACCAACACCGTTACCGAACCCGGTATCACGATTAACTGGCTGAATGCACCGCTTTCGGGCGGAACAACGCAAGCTGTGGTCACGCTTTTCCGCACCTCCGGCGCTCCAATGGACGCAGCGCAAGTGACCGTGACGATTTCCTCCAACGCCACCGCGCCGATTATTACGTCATTCGCGCCGTCACTGGGTGGAAATGGAACGACGGTAACGGTGACAGGAGCAAATTTTGCCAATGTTTTGAACGTGCGCTTTGGCGCTACGGCGGCGCAGAGTTTTATGGTTATTTCGCCAACGGAAATTCGTGCGCAGGTTGCCGCAGGTACGACGGGACCTGTGACGGTTGTAACAATGGCGGGTTCGGGAAGTTCTGCGGGAGTCTTTACGTTTGTCCCCTTGCCGACAATCACCATGTTCAGCCCCACGCAAGGCGTTTCCGGCGCAACAGTGCGGATTACGGGGACAAATTTTGTGCAGCCCGTCACCGTGCGCATTGGCGGCGTTCTTGCGAACAATATTGACGTTACCATGCCGACCGAACTCTATGCCGATGTTGGCACAGGCGCAACGGGCAACGTTTCGGTAACAACGCCCGGCGGTACGGCTACGTCGGCAACAGTATTTACTTTTTTTGGCGCACCGACGATTTCTACTGTTCTTCCGACACAAGGCACGGCAAAGGATACCATCACCGTCACGGGGAATAATTTTCTGACGATTGACAGCGTTCGCATTGGCGGCGTGACGCTGACGGGCGCAAATGGAACCGTTTTGCAGCCAATTTCGCCGACGCAACTGCGAATTTTGCTGGATACTACCGCGCTATCGGGCGCAATTACTATCTTCGCTTTAGCCGGACAAGCCACGTCCAGCCAAGTGTTCACGTACATTCCGCCGCCAAAAATTGATAGCATTGCGCCGCGTCTGGGAGGCGCTGGAACGGTGCTGACGATATCGGGCAAAAACTTTGTGCAAGTGGATTCGGTCACGTTCAATAAAGCGCGATTAAGCAATCTTCTTGTTTCCTCGACCACAAAGCTCACCGTCACAATGCCCAACGGCTTGGCAAACAGCACGGGTGCTGTCGTTGTCTGGGCAAGAGCGGGACGCGATTCGTCCAAAACGCCGAATCTTTTTCAATATGCCCAAGCGCCCACCATCACGGCGTTCACGGCTGCTGCTGGCGCGGGGGCATGGGTGCAGATTACGGGTGCAAATTTGGTTGGCGTTGCCAGTGTAAATTTTGGTGGAATAAAAGCTGATAGTGTGCTGAACGTCTCTCCAATACTAGTGTTGGCGAAAGTTGCTCAGGGAGGCGCAAGCGGGAAAATTGACGTTGTTGCGGCTGGAGGCTCTGCCAAATCAACGCAAGATTTTCGATTTTTACGTCCGCCCACGCTTACAGCGTTTACGCCAAGTTCTGGCGCAACGGGCGCAAGTGTGGAAATCACGGGAACGGAGTTTGTGAACGTGACTAGTGTCAGTATTGGCGGAATAGCTGCGGCAAATTTTAGCGTAGCAAGCGACACGCGCATCGTCGCCACGCTCAGCAACAATGCAACTTCCGGGACTATCCGCGTTACAACGCTTCAAGGAACTGCCCTGAGCGCAACAGCGTTCCAAGTGATTATTGCGCTTGGTCCGCCACCCAGCATCACATCGTTCACGCCGATAAGTGCCGAAGCGGGCGCGGAGGTGTTTATTTCGGGGCAAAACTTTACCAATACGTCGCTTGTACAGTTTGGAGGTGTTCCGGCGGCAACCTTCCGCGTGGTCTCGCCGACGCTCGTTGCGGCGATTGTTCCGGCTGCTGCGACAACGGGGTCGGTGCGCATCACTACGCCGAATGGCGTTGCTGCTTCGGTCGCCAATTTCCGCTTTATTGCGCCGTCGGATGGCGGCGTTGGGTTTACGCCGCTTCAGCGTGATTCGACCGTTTTGGTGCGCTTTTACAATTCCGCAGGTGGCGGCGCATGGCTGAATGAGCGCCATTGGCTGACCGACGCGCCGCTTTCTTCGTGGGCGGGCGTGAGCGTGACGAATGGACAAGTAACGGCGCTCGTGCTGCCGAACAACGCACTACTGGGGGCTTTGCCGACGCTTCTGGCAGAACTGCCCGCGCTGAAGGTACTGGATTTGACGGGCAACCAATTGAGCGGTATTTTGCCGAGTTCGATTGCGACCATCAAAACGCTGGAGGTGCTGCGGCTCCGGCGGAATCAGTTCACGGGGGCAGTGCCGATGATTTCGACGTTAGCAAATTTGCAAGTCTTGGACTTGGGGAATAATCGCTTCGCGGGCGATGTGCCGCGTGGAATCTGCACCTTGATGGCATTACGCGAAATTTTCCTTGATTCCAACGCCTTTTCCGGCGCAATACCTAGTTGCATCGGGGATTTGAAGCGCGTGGAAATTCTCAACATAAGCGAAAACCTGCTTTCGGACACTCTTCCGGCAACAATCGGCTCTATGAATGCTTTGCGCGAATTGTTGCTCTCCGGCAACCAACTCACGGGCAATATTCCGCAAACACTTGGCACACAAGCCACGCTGACACTAGCTTTTGGGGCAATGGAGAAAAACGGAGCAGCCTTGCAAGCCGTACCGAATCTCCAACGCTTGGAACTGCACCGCAA
>JAAFHM010000380.1 GCA_013298375.1 Ignavibacteria bacterium
TTGGTAAGGTCGTTGCCGTATTGTTCAACATGGAAATTGCTCTAAATGCAATAACGTCATAGAGAGTTGGGCGAAGTTTCGCACTACTATCATCAAAGCCATAAAGCAAGATTTTAAGCGACGCGAGCGGTGTTTCTTGCAAGATTTTTTTGCCCTTCAGCGCAGCAAAATGCAGCTCTCGAATAGTTGAAATAAACTGCCGTGCATCCCATATGCGAAAATCCTTGTTTCGCGCAGCAATGGTGCTGTCTGTATCGTATTTCTCCGATGCTACCAAAATTTGCCGATGTTGAATTTCCCACTCATGCCGCGAAAAGTAGAGTTCATAATATTCCGCCAACGTAGAGCGCAGAAGTGCCGCCATAACAAGGTTTTCAGGCTTTTCTGTGCTTTCATTTTGAAATTGTTTCAGCATTTTTTCCAATTCTTGCGCGAAGAGTATTTCACCATTTTCGCTGGTTTCTGCCAAGAGCGAATGCTTCAGGAGCAGTGCCTTTGCGGTGTGTGGGAGATTTTCGCTTGTTGCAGCCCGCGTTTCCGATAAAATTTTCTCCAAAATTGGCAACGCCGATTTTGGTAATGTCTGCTCAAGACAAGAATCTACCTTGTTCCAGAGTTTTTTGAGTGTTGTATCACGCTTCATAGTGGTTGGGGAAAGTGCTTGTGATGCTGATGATTGCTTGGGTGCAGCGACTTCGCGGAGAAGACGCGGCTTTTTCACAATAGTATGGATTTGCAGCGCAAAGGCAGTGTTTATGCTGAAGAGGAGGAAGAGGAGGAACATTTTCATAAAGCTAAGTTCATAAGATTAAGCGTAAGTACCGGACACATTTGATATTTAACCCTGCAATATTTTGCCCCCTTGATAAAGGGGGAACGGGGGATTTAAGGTTTGAAGCGTCTGGCAACAAATCCCCCGCTCGCTATGCTCGCCGCCCCCTTTATCAAGGGGGCAAGATTTTATGCTGAACGTACAGCAATAATGCGGCTTCCAAGGCATCGCACCGCGCAAAAAACTGTGTGTCGCATTTGTCCAGAAACTCATCGTGTTCACCATTCCACGCGCCAACAGCGTCGTTGCGCTCGTCAATATCCTGCGAGGGTTCACCGTTCGGAAAGAGCGCGTTTATGTGCTTCAGAAGGTCGGCAATGTCGGGAAAACCAAGCGTGATGAGGTCGGCAATCGTTTCGTGAATATGCTCCGCGCCAGAATTGATGTAGGGAAAAATAATGCCGCCATTGCAAACGCCATTTATCAAGGATTCAACGGTGTACCAAAGTCGCTCTGAGGCTGTAAGCGAGGAAAAATCCCGCATTGCTTTATCCACGAGTTTGCACCACTCTTCGTGAAAATCCTCGTGTGAATACTGCTTTGCAAAAATCGCTTCTTGCGTATCAATGATTTTCATCAAGGTTTCATGCGGCATATAGCCAGCTCCTCGTTCCCAAGCCACCCATATTGCCCAGACGTACCCTTCCAAAGACCGCTTATTTTCTTGCTCCCAGCGTGTTTTCCATTCGTCGTAATCCGGTTCGCTGGTGATTTCAGGACTATCAACCGCCCAACAGCCGTAGCCAATGCCCTGTCCACCCTTCCCTTCTCGGTTGCGGAAATTTGCACGGTTTTGTATGCCTTCAGGCTCAGGGCGGTGTACTTCGGCGAGAAGTGCGCCAAGCTGCTGTTTTGTTTCCTCTTGACAATATTGCAGATGACCTTCTGCGTAACCAGCAATGATGCTGAGTTTGTAGCCGTCGAAAGTGTATTCGGTCTGAATCATTTGGAGAAAATTGTAATGGGAAACAGCTTGAAGCGCAAAAAATTATTATTGAACTTTACCCAGAAGCAAGATTCTTTCCGGCTCTTTGGGGTCGAACACAATGTTCACTTTGTCGCCGATGTTCAGCGATTGATAAACATTCACACTCACCGCGACAGACGCTTTTTGGTAATCCCCCAACCCAGCAGAAATACTTGCGCTGTTCTTTTCAAGGGTCTTGAATGCTTGCGCTTTGAGTTCTTCGGGCGTTTGTGCTTTTGGAACGGGATTGCTTGCGGGCGTAGGTTCTTTGCGGGTTGTGTCGGAAAAATAATTGACGGAAACGGTATAGACCGGAGAACTTTTTCTGGATGCTTTCGAGCTGCTCATGTCCGTAACGGTTGCTGTTGTGCGAATACCGGTATCAATGAGTTCAGCATTTTGCTTGCCGCTCCAATACGCGCCAAAAACGAATACCAGAATGAGTAGTGCCAATGCGCCATAGACTATGATGGCGAGTTTTTTTACTTTTGGTGTCATTTTTTGTATGATGAAAAGTTGTACAACTACGTGAGATTCCTCGATGAAATTCTCACTCTTTTTTTGATACCGAAATCTTGCTTGCTTTACCAGTATTTTGCCTATTTTACTTCCCAAATTATTTCACAAACAAACACTATTAAAGCAATCTTATGACTGCAAGAACACATCTTTCTTTACTTGTAATGAGTTTCATTACATGGTTTGTTTTCGTACTCATTGGTTTACCAGACTACTATCAAAGTTGGGCATTCCCGTTACAGTTAGCATTGCTTCCATTAGTAACATTACTTTACTTTCCTGGGACGAAATTTATTCTCAATAAATTTCCAACAAAAGAACACTTCAGAAATTCCTTGTGGCTGGCATTGTACCTAACGTTGCCGTTATTTACCTACGATTATATTTATATCGTTTTGATGAAAGGCGATAACATGACCTTTGTATTCCGATATTGGTATCTCAGTTTTTTTTATGTTTCATTTTGGATACAAATGCCTCTTATTGGTTGGTGGATGGAGAAAAACAATAAAACTTTGGCATAGGAAAAATTGCGATTACTCATACTCGCGGAAAATCAGCCAACGCGGTATATACGGCGATTCAACGTTGATAGCAAACTTTTTCGCATCTACCGCCATGACGCACAGTGCCGTCAAACCAAATGAAAAATATCCATTCGTAGAATGCCGCATTGACTTGGTTTCCCAGTATTTTTTATGATTTTTCAAGGCTTCCACAAGACGGATGTTGAACTTTTCTTCATCCTCTTCGATGATACATTGCAGCAAAAACATCTCCGAAACACGAATCAAATCCACAAACTTCGTCCGCGTTGAGTTTTCTTGAGGTTTCATACCCTTTTCTACGGCATCAATGAGCAACGTTCCTGTATTTTCGCCACCCGTAAAGAAGTGCGATAACAAGCGAAAATGCGCCAATTCGTATTCGGTTAGTTTCTGATTCGCTTGCCGCATAACGTTTTCGTCAATGGTTGATAAAAACTGCAAACCTTTCATATCGCGCATGACCATACACACATCGTAGGCGGTTTTCCAGTCTTCAAAGCCCATGAAATCACGCTTTCTCTCGGATAAAAGGGTGATTTCCGTATTTTTGATGGTTAGTTTTACTCCGTCTTTTCCCGCACCAATAAGGAAATTTGCCAGTACAAACGAATGACAAAGCCGGACACGCGATAATTTTTCCGCATTGGATAATGTACTTTCTAATGCGTAAAAGGCATGGTTGTGTGCCTCACGGGCTAATGTTCCGATAATATTTGTGGGATGCAGATGCAAGGCTTTAATGCAGAGGTCAAGCCATCCATCGAACTCTCCCAAATGATAATTGATGATGATATTATTCGGGTCAATCGGGTATTTGCGTGGAATGGTTTTCATCGTGAAGTGCATTGAAAGTGCTTCGTTGGAATTACCCCAAAATACCTCTTTCAGGCGTGTATTTCTGCGGCTTTTAACAAGTGCGGGTGTTGGATTAACAAGTGCGCATTTCCTTCAAAGATTCCCTGAACGCCTTGCATCTACCGCTTCTTTGAAATCAACAAAATCCTCATGCCGCAAGGAATTATCGTTGTTATCGTCAAATTCAATCTCCCGCCCCAATATCGCTTCCATTGCCTGAACGCCCGGATTACCCTCAATGTACAGGGCGTAGCACCATCCGGGAAGCGGCGAGAAATCCTGAATCTGATTATATGACATACTCACGCATGAAAACATATCAGCGAATGTGTGCGGCATTTCAGCCAAAACAGAAATATCCGAAATGGAATTATGCGCAACACCAAGGTCTGTAAGGTTCGATAAATGCTTGATAGGCGAAATATCTTTTATTCGATTTCCCGACAAATCAAGGTCTGCAAGGCTCGTCAAATGGGCAATCGGCGTAATATCTTCAATCTCGTTTCGTCTGCAACTGAGGCGCAGCAAACGTGATAAACCCTGAAGTGGCGTTAAGTCGCGGACTCCGTTGAAATCAATTTCTAATTCCTCACACGCCAGTAAAGAGCGCGTAAAATCTATATTTCCCTTCAATCCGTTTTCCCAAAGCCGCAGGTCGCGCACATTTGTCAGCAACGCTAGTGTTTCTGGGTGTTCCAGCGTTACATTGAAAAGTTTTATTTCTTCTAATGCCCTGCAAGCCGCTAAGGGAGCGATGTTCAGGGTTTGATAATCGCCCCAAATTTCGAGGTTTTTCAGTTGTGGTAGATTCCCAAGTGCCTGAATGTCGCATAATTCCTTGCCAGAATAGGAAAACACTTCCAAACGAGAACAATTCCCAAGTGCCTGAATGTCGCATAATTCCTTGCCAGAATAAGAAAATGCTTCCAAGCGTGAAAGCCCTGCAAGGCTGTTCACATAACGAATGGGGATTTCGTTCAAATGCAGCGTTTTGAGATTTGGCAAGGTCGCAAGGACGGAAATATCTGAAACGGGAATATGCCCTAGTTCGAGGTGTTCCAGCGAGATTTGGTGCGCTATTGGAGACAAATCACTGATAGAGCCGTTGCCAATTTCTAGCCTCGTGAGGTTCGGCGGCAAGGGCGGAATCACGGTGAATCGCTGTTTGTAATACTGCATTTTGAGTGTTGTTACCCACGTAAAATGCACGAGGTCGGCAAACTCAGGTTCTGTGCCGTCTGGGAAAAAGTCAGCAGTACCGAGCCTCGTCAGATTGAGTTCTGCGGA
>JAAFHM010000387.1 GCA_013298375.1 Ignavibacteria bacterium
CGTTTTTCCACTTCCGTAATACCCGACGGAACGCAAATCACAACGCGACGAGCTGGTTGCCACTGCGGAGAAATTTTGCGAATAAATGCGCGAAGCATTCCCTCGGTAATCTCAAAGTCAGCAATTACGCCATCTTGAAGAGGGCGAATGGTTTGAATATCGCGGTGGGTTTTGCCGACCATGGAGCGGGCTTCGTGTCCGATAGCGACAATCCGTTTGCTCACGCGGTCAAATGCCACAACGGACGGCTCGTTGAGAACAATGCCTTTCCCTTTTACCCAAATAAGCGTGTTTGCCGTGCCTAAGTCAATGGCGATGTCGTTCGAGAAAATGCCAAGTGCCATACAATAATGTTTTTCAGATGGTTCACAACGGAAGCGCCTCTAGGAAGCCTAGTTGATTGATGAATCGCTCGTTATGATAATAGACAAGAATGTGTCAAGCAAACTTACAAAATGCAGAAAGTGCGGCATATTTTCAAACATTTTTTTGCATGAAGCCGTATTTACTAGCCTTACAAAGAGTCACCCGCGAGGACAATATCCAGTTTTTCCGCCTTGTGTGTTCCCAAACGCAGAGCAGAGTGCGGCAAAATTTTCTCCATAGCGCGAAGTCTGTATCAAAATCGTATTTTCTACGTTATATTGCATCTGAGACCAAGCAAGAGCATTTTGTGTGCTTTCGATTTGCGGCTCATCCCATTTTTCCTCAAAATTTACCTCCTCCTTCATGCCTTCTTTCAGCGCCTCTTCTCGCCCTCTGCTCCACAGCCTTGTGCTTGGCGCATTGATTGTTATTAGCGTTGGTATGCCATCGTTTCTTGTTGCACAAGAGACCACGCCGTTAGCACAAACCAAAAAATTTGGTGAGATTATCAATCTTATCCATCAAAACTACGTTGACACCGCCAATCTCCAGCAAATATCCGAAAGCGCTATTCGCGGAATGCTCAGTAAACTTGACCCGCACTCCGCCTACTTGCCACCAAAAGTACGCGAAAGCGAGCAGGAGCGATTTCAGGGCAATTACTTTGGCATCGGGGTTTTATTCCGTATCATCAAAGACACGATTACCGTTCTTACGCCACTTATCGGCGGTCCGAGTGAGCGTTTGGGTGTTCAATGCGGCGACCGTATTGTCAAAATTGACAACGCCAACGCCGTCGGCATGAAATCAAACGACGTACCAACCAAACTCAAAGGCGAGCGCGGCACAAAAGTCACCGTTCATATTAAGCGCGAAGGCTCACCAAATCTCATTCCTCTGACCATCATGCGCGAGGGCGTACCGATTCGCACGGTAGATGCTTCGTGGATTATTGAAGGCACGGATATTGGCTATATTTATCTCAATAAATTCGGTGCAACAACGGTGGAAGAAGTCCAGAAAGCCGCCTTTGCGCTCAAGCAACAAGGCATGAAAAAACTCGTTCTGGATTTGCGCAACAACGCCGGAGGCTATCTCCAACAGGCATTCGGGCTGGTGGATGAGTTTGTTCCGGCGGGCAAAACCATTGTCTATACCAAAGCACGGAATGAGGTTTTGAGCGAGCGCTATTTCTCAACCCGCGCCGGAAGCCTTGAAAATATCCCACTTATCGTGCTTATCAATGCTGGTTCTGCATCGGCAAGCGAAATTGTTTCCGGTGCGATTCAGGACTTGGACAGAGGCTTGGTAGTAGGCGAAACCTCGTTTGGCAAGGGCTTGGTGCAAGTACCATACCAACTTCAAGATGGCTCGGAATTGCGATTAACCATTGCCCGCTACTACACCCCGTCGGGACGCTCCATTCAACGTTCTTACGCCGGAGACCGCAGCAAATATTACGCTTTGGAAGGGCGCGAAGATGTCGAAGAAGGTGCAAATCTCGACCACAAACACGAAAACGACACAACACCACGTCCAAAATTCAAGACGGTATCAGGGCGGACGGTCTATGGCGGCGGCGGCATTGTGCCGGATTACATCGTCAAAAATGACACAGCAAGTAAGTTTATGCGTCAACTAAGCAGCAAAGGCGTTATTCAAGACTTTGCCGATAATGTTGTTATTAAAAGCGGTAACGAACTTCGTGCGAAATATGCGAAAGACATCGTGCAGTTCCTCCAAAAATACGATCTCGACAATGCCGCGATTGCCGAACTCAAACAGACCGCCACCGAACGCAAAGCAGAATGGAAAGATGAAGATTTTGTGCGGGATGCAGCGATTCTCAATCGCTCTGTAAAAGCGCTTATCACGACGTACATTTGGAACACCAGCCCGGAATTTGTCGAGTCGTATGTAGAGAACAAAGAAGTTGAAAAAGCCGTCCAACTTTTTCCTGAAGCTATGAAGATCGCACGGGCGAAATAAAAATCTTCCTGTTATCCAGTCGTCAATACCATGAGGTGTAGTCAACGTCGAAGGTGGGCTACACCTCACTTTATGGTACCAATTTCTTCTCGTTATTCACAGCATCATCATTTAACCTATCTTTTCCATGAAACTCAGTTTCACCACTGCCGTCGGACAATCCTACCGCGACGTTGCCGAACGTTTCACGCTTGACCTTTTTCAAAAACTCACTCCGACATTTCCACCCGTTAAGGTCGTCCGCTACGATGGCTGCAAAAAGGACGACGAAGTGCATATCGAAATGGTTCTTCCCGTGCTGAATCGCACCGAACTCTGGGTGAGCCGCATCACCAAAGCGGGCGAAATCACCGGGCATGAGGTGTATGCCGACGAATGGTTTTTTATTGATGAAGGCGTGAAATTGCCATTTTTCCTGACGGCATGGCGACACGTGCATCGTGTTATCAAGGGCGAAAACGGTGGTGCTGTCATTATTGACGACATTGAGTATCGCGCTCCTTGGTATTTAGCGCTTGGTGTTCATTTGGTACTTTCGGCGCAATTTGCCGCACGGCAGCCCATTTATCGAGAGTATTTCAAGTTATGAGAACGAGTATTCACCGACACTTCGACCCAAGGACTGCGCTATTTCTTGCCCCGTGGGGCTTGACGTTGCTGGTGTTTTGGCTTTATCCGCTTGGGTATGCGCTTTATCTCAGTTTCACCAAGTATTACACCTTACGGAATGAAGCCGTTTTCGTCGGTTTCGGCAATTACGCACACATTCTCTCCAACGCTTTTTTCTGGCAAGCGCTCCAAAATACCGCCCTCTTTGCCTTGGGAACAATTCCCTTCACAACAGCTCTGGCGCTGGCGTTGGCGGTAATCTTACATTCTATGCCGCGCTTTCAAGGATTATTCCGTGCCGCATTTTTTGTTCCTTCAGTTACGTCGCTGATTGTTTTGGCGCTGGTTTTCAGCACATTGTATGCTTCGGATGGCTATTTGACGGCAATTTGCCGACTTCTGAACGTGCCGTTTCCCGTGCGCGGCTGGCTACAAGACACGACCACTGCGCTGCCCAGCATTATGGCGATGGATGTGCTGATAGCAAGCGGCTATTACATGATGCTCTTTCTGTCGGCGCTGCAAACCATTCCCAGCGACCTCTATGAAGTGGCGGACTTAGCCGGAGCAAGCCCTTGGCAGCGTTTTTGGCGTATAACGTTGCCAATGCTGCGCCCAACACTGCTCTTTGTGGTTGTTATCAACACTATTCGTTCGTTTCAAGTATTCATCGAAATCTACGTGATGACGCGGGGCGGACCGCTTGGCTCTACCTCGACGCTGATGTATTCAGTGTATATCAATGCTTTTGAAAAGTCCGATATGATGGGCTATGCGTGTGCATTGGCGTATATTGCTTTTGGGATTATTTTAGTATTTTCGCTCGCGCAGATGTGGCTTTTGCGGGCAGATAAAGCGCCGGGCGAATAAGGAAATTTTGGGGGTAAACGCTAAAGTATCAACACCCTCGAACTCCCGCTAATACTCGTTCCAAGCTGCTCGACCGAATCCGAACAATTACCCATTTTTCCCTTTTTTCATCATGAAACTTTGGAGCAAATCCGCGACCGTGACGAATGAAGCCATAGAGCGCTTCACCGTTGGGCGCGACCGCGAACTTGATCTGTTGCTGGCAGAATACGATGTCGCTGGTTCGCTGGCACACGGCGCAATGCTGCACAGCATCAATCTTCTCACGGGCGAAGAATGGCAACTTTTGCAGCGCCATTTGCGCATTATCGCGGGGGAAATTCGTTTGGGGCATTTTCGGATTGCTGACGATGTGGAGGATATTCACTCGCAGGTGGAGCTTTTGCTCACGCAGCGTTTGGGGGATGTTGGCAAAAAAATTCATAGCGGGCGCTCGCGGAATGACCAAGTAGCGCTGGATTGCAAACTCTTTTTCCGTGAGGAATTACGCCACATCGTTCTTGCAACCGATGCTCTTTTTTCGCAACTACTCAGGCTTGCTGAAGCGCATAAAACCACGCTATTGCCCGGATACACGCACTTGCAAATTGCTATGCCCTCGTCGTTTGGATTATGGTTCGGGGCATATTCCGAAAGCCTTGTTGATGACGTGTCTATGCTGCTGGCGGCATACCGCATTGTGAATAAAAATCCGCTTGGCTCTGCGGCGGGTTATGGCTCGTCGTTTCCGCTCAATCGCCGCATGACGACTGACCTTTTAGGATTCGACGATTTGAATTACAACGTTATTTATGCTCAAATGGGGCGTGGCAAAGTGGAGCGCATCATCGCGCAAGCACTCTCTTCGCTTGCCGCAACGTTGGGGAAAATGGCAATGGATATTACGCTTTTTATGAGCCAAAACTTCGGTTTTGTCAGCTTTCCCGACGACCTGACAACCGGCTCCAGCATTATGCCGCATAAGAAAAACCCTGATGTTTTCGAGTTAATTCGCGCACGGTGCAATCGTTTACAGGCGCTTCCGAATGAAATTACCCTGATGACCAATAATC
>JAAFHM010000377.1 GCA_013298375.1 Ignavibacteria bacterium
CTGCATAATGTCAATATTCCGATTCCTGCCATCGCGTGAGAATATCATTGAACCAGACACATCCATGGAAAGCACAACCGAAAGTGGTATTGGCGGCGGCGGTGTAGGGCAGGAAATGGAGATAATACGGCGATTGATGCCGTTTTCTTGCAAAATCGTGTTTTGCAACCCAACTCCGCGTACAATATTGCCGTTGGGATCAATCGCATAAAACTGACCGCTTACTTGCGGAAAGCGCGATGTGCTGACGTTGAAGAGCGAGAGACTTTGTGCAAAAAGCAATGGCGACTCTATACCGACAAGCAGGAGCGCGGAGAAGACCAGCGATAATGCCCGTGCGCTGGGTGAAAACGGGCGATTCGAGAAGAGTTTGGTCATAGCAAGAGGCGAAAAGCGTGAAAAAAGAAGCGAAAATCACAAGGAGAAAATAATTGCCTACGTGTTTTTATTTGCAACCGAAATTTACAAATTTCGTATGGCTCTTCCAATGGGAATAGTCACAAATTATCAGAGCGTTCAATGTTTTCCTCGCATTGCCCCTGCAAAACTCTCATTTTTGAGAGGTGCAAATGAGAGGAATACAAAAAAGAAATGAGATATGTCCAAAATCTGCCGTTTTTTGCGTAAATACGCCGGAAATCTTTTTGGCATATAAATTGGCTATGATTTACCTGATAAAGCTTGATACATAAACATCATGCTGTTTCGTAACTTTTATTGATGACCATGAACCATATTGATTCAGAATTTGCAACAATTGAATGGAATGCTTCGGCACAGGCTGTCCAACTGGCATACAAAGAAACATCAAGTGCATACTTCCCCGATCATTCGGCACAGCCCTCTTCAACGCGCAATGAACTACGCCATGTCCTGGAAACAACGCTGGATGTCGCCAAAGAGTATCGCAGTGTCAATATTATCGGCGACATGAGTAATTTACTGCTTTTGACAAATGAAGACGAGCAATGGTCGCTCCACAACTGGCTTCCACGCTTGCAAGAAGTCGGTGTACGCAATATGGCGATTATCCCACCGCACACTCTTATTGGAAAACTTTCGCTGGATGTCCTTATGCGTCAAATGCAAGGCATCAATATTCAGCGCGTTTCGTCTATTGCTGAAGCACAATATTGGTTAAAAGAACAGCGAAATTAACAGTAAAAAAAAATGAGAAAATGTTGTAAATTCGCTTTGGATGGATGATTTGATTACACGCTATACTGAGTACGAGTACAACCGCTGATGTGCATTGGTTATTGACGCTATTTGACGAACGGCTTTGACACCGTAAAAATTATTTACGCTCTATGGTTTTTTCACCAAAAAACTATACAGTTCCAATTTACCCGTCGTACCTCTTTATGACCTCATTTGGCTTGTCGAACCCCATCAAGCAATCGGGCTTTTCACCACAAGCAGCAATGCGCCCGACAAAACATTCTCACGAATCTATGGAAACAATCCTCGTTGTCGAAGATAATGCTATTGTGCTGGAAAGTATTGTAGAAAGCTTAAAAATTCATGGGTATCATGTTCTCCAAGCACTCAACGGGCTTGAAGCTATACCACTGGCACAGAAGTATTTACCGCATATTATTCTGTCCGATATTATGATGGACGGTATGGATGGATATGCTCTGCTGAATGAATTACGCAAAGACCCCGCAACAGCACTCATCCCCTTTCTCTTCATGTCGGCAAAAACCGACTTTGACGATATTCGCTTTGCTATGAACTTGGGTGCGGATGATTATATTACTAAGCCCTTCAGCCCAAGTTCGCTTGTGACGACAATCAAAACACGCATCAGCAAAAACGCAATGATGCAGTCTGCCGTCCACGATAAAATCAAGCAACTCACCGAAAACCTCGCCTACGCCATGCCCCACGAGTTGCGTACGCCAATGACAGCAATCATGGGTTGCGCCGACCTGATTAAGCGGAATATCGACCCTTTAAATACCGAAGAAATTCTCTTGTGCAGCGATCTGATTGATACTTCCGTCCGCCGCCTCTATCGTCTTATTGAGCAGTTTAATCATTATGCACAACTCACGCTCATAGAAGCAGAACCTCTTCGCCGTAAGCAACTCTACACACAAATGACCATGTACGCCGGCGACACGATTAACGAATTTGTGATGGAAGAAGCAACGCGAAACGCCCGCACGGAGCGCATTGTCATCGAAGACAATATCGGCGATGCGATATTGCCGATCAAGTCCTATTATCTTGAAATGATTGTCCGCGAGGTGCTGAATAATGCTTTTAAGTTTTCTGCGCCAGATTCACCTATCCGCGTTGTTCTCTCAAAAACACCCCAGGGCTACGTTATTTCGATGAATGACAAAGGGCGTGGTATCTCGAAACAACATATTCGCAATATTGAGGCATTTACCCAGTTTGAACGCCAACAGTACGAGCAACAAGGCGTGGGGCTGGGTTTAGCGTTGGTGAAAAAGATTCTCGACCTCTATGGCGGTAAATTTATCATGCACAGTGAGCAAGGCATTGGCACAACCGTTCAAATGATTTTGCCTTTAGAAGCACCAATATTCGATGAACAAGCCGCATAAAGTCATGCTTTTTTGACGATGCGAGAAAAAAAATGGAATTTTTTTTGTATTTGCTTGAATATTATCAAAAAGAATTTGTATATTTGACTTCAGAAGGTTGATGAGCAGTATGATATTACTCTCGCTCCTATGGTATTTCGTCCAACATTTACTACTAGCATTTGGTCATTCGTTCCTAAGTACCCGTCCGTAGATTACGGCACACCTCAAGCGATGAACACCCTTTTTGTCATTCAATAGCAGTCCCAGAGCAGCTATTTCTGTCTGGTACGGCTTACGACGATAGCACGAAAGTACCACCACGTTCATCCAACACCAAGGAACTATCTCGCAGGGGAGACGAAACGAGATCGCATAGGAGACCCCAATGGGCTGGATTTATGGGAAACTGTAGATTCTGCCCATTGTTTTTTTAGTCGGAAGCGTCCCGATACCCCTTACTACGCGTGTTAAGCCAAGCAATGTATCGCCTCTTTCATCTCGAATTAGGAACGCCAGCAAAAAACTCAGCGAAAAAAGCAGTATGAAGCAAGTATTGGCGAGGTTTCGAGATTTTATACTTCATCATTTATACTTCATATTTCCCTTATCTCACTATGAGCAATCTAATTCGCTCGTTTATCCCTAGCGCCTTTGCTCCCCGCACCGACGCACGCCGCCGCGCACGAATCCTTGTTGATACCTCCTTTATCGTTGCTTTTATTGCCCTTGTTCACGCCGTGATATACGCTGTCGTCTATGGCAATTCATGGCATTTGGGGATTGCGATATTTTTTATTGCTAACAGTATTGCTGCGCCGTTTATTTTACGGCTATCTGGTTCGCTCACCATCGCTGGACATAGCTTTGCTACGGGGATGGGATGTGTTTTTACCGGACTCTTTATTTTGGAAGGTGGTGTGACCTCTTCGATTGTTCCCATGCTCGTTCTGCCGCCCATCATTGCCCTTCTTACAGCAGGGCGTGTTGCTGCAATCATTCACTTTTCTTGTATGGCTATCGCTATCATAGGTGCGGTGATTGCTTGGTACATTGGCTGGCTCCGTCCGATAGAATACTCTGCCCAATGGGATAGCCTTATTTCCGGTAGCGTCATTCTTGCCGTCGTTTTCGGATGCCTTGCGCTCATGGTCATGTTCGATAATGGTCGTCGGTACAGCCTGAAACTTCTCGAAGAAGAAAAAGCCAGTTCCGAACAAAGAGTTGTGGATGCCGTTGCGCGTATTCGAGAGCAGCAAGAAGAAGCGCAAATCAAAGAAGCGGAAAATTTGCGCCATACTCACGAGCAAAAAGAATATCTAGAACAAAGCGCTCGTCTTATTTTGGAAGCAATGCAGCGTTTTGCCTTTGGCGATTTGACTGCACGAGTCGAGGAAGACCGTACTGATGATATTGGGCAGATTTTTCAAGGATTTAATCGTAGCATTTCATCCGTGGAAAAATTAGTGCAGCAAGTTATCCACAACGTGGCGGAAACCAATACTATCGCCATGCACATCAGCACCGCATCAAATCAAATGGCAGCGACTAGTGAAGGACAGACAATGCAAATCACGCACATTGCTGAATCCATCGAAAAAACCTCGCGTTCGGTCAGCGAAAACGCCCACCAAGCGACGATTGTTGACAATCTCACGCGCCAAACCCGTGAAGATGCCGTACAAGGTGCAGCAATCGTGCGCTCTGCTGTGAGCAAAATTGAAGAAATCGCCGTTGTGGTCAGTGATGCAGCAACTGTTGTCCAAACACTCGGCAATTCCAGTGCTGAGATTGGTGAAATCGTGCAGGTCATTGAAGAAATTGCCGACCAGACAAATCTTCTTGCCCTCAACGCCGCTATCGAAGCTGCCCGTGCAGGTGAGCAGGGGCGCGGTTTTGCCGTCGTCGCCGATGAAGTACGCAAACTCGCCGAGCGCACGGCACAAGCAACCAAGCAAATTAGCCAAACCATTAAAATCATTCAAAGCGACACTCATCGTGCCGTCGGCGGGATGCAGCGCGGCGATGCCGGAGTCCGCGAGGGTTTGACCTTGGCGCAACAAGCAGGTGAAGCGCTGGAAAAAATTGTTCGCAGTGCGGCGGAAGTTGCGGGTATGGTCAAAAACTCCGCCAGTGCTATGGAACAACAATCTACGTCTGTGGAACTGGTTGCCAGAAGCACCGAGCAGATTTCCGTTTCCGCCGAGGAAACAACGGTTAGCTTAGGAGAAATTGCCCGCTCTACCGAGCATTTGCTGGGCTTGACAGATGATTTGCAAAATTTAGTTCTTCAGTTTGAAGTCAGTGCCACACCACAAAAAAGCCTACCAAGCAGACACTAATTGCAGGGCAATCGCATGAAAAAAATCACAAGGCAAAATCAGCAATTCTCGGTCAAGGATGTAAATTATTCAAGTTGAATTTCGTATGAGTCAGCAATGATGCGGAAAGCATCATGCATGGACTGTATTTTTTCGAGTTTGAAGACTGCCCGAAGTGCCTCCCAAA
>JAAFHM010000378.1 GCA_013298375.1 Ignavibacteria bacterium
AGCCAAAAGGCTCGATAGGCAGTGCCTCGCTTGAATGAGTAGGAGGGGAACGCGGTCATAATACTTGCCTTTGGTTGGATGACAAAAGAAATGGGAAAATCACGTAGCAAGGGCAAAACTACGAAGAAAAGCGAGGCAGGAATAGAGCCGTGATTTCCTAGTGGTATAGGAAAAAAAGTACTAGATGGGTGGATTCTGGGCAGGTTTTTGTGAAGGTGGCGCGTTTGGTGGCTGTGTGAGGGGCGAAGAAATTAAAAAATATGAGAAATACGACAAAAAGCCGAAAACACACAAAGACTACGACGAAACTTTCGTATATTTAAGCGTTCGCGGTCATAGTAACTGACGGCACAACCTGAATATAAAAACGAAAAAAAACGAATAACATCAAATGAGAAAAATCATAGTAGTAGCAGGTGCGACAGGAAATCTCGGTGGTAAAATTGTCAATGCACTCTTAGCCAAAGATGTCGAAGTGCGAGCAATTGTCCGTTTAGAAACGGATATCGAGAAAATACAAGATTTAGAACAAAAAGGTGTCAAAGTTTTTCCGGTGGACACCAGCAATAAAGCCGAAATTTCAAAACATTGTGTAGAAGCACATTGTTTGGTATCAGCTTTGGCGGGTTTAGAAGAAACGATAATCGGCACTCAAAAAATATTTGTAGATGCTGCGGTTGAAGCAAATGTTCAAAGATTTATACCAAGCGACTATTCAAGCGATTTTACAAACTTGAAAGTCGGTCAGAATAGAAATTTAGATGTTAGGAGAAAGTTTCACGAGTATATTGACAAAACCTTCATCAAAGCAACAACTATTTTTAATGGTCCTTTTATGGATTTATTAACGACAGATATGCCTTTGATACTGTTTAAACAAAAACGGATTTTATGCTGGGGAAATCCAAATCAAATTTTAGAATTTACCACAACTGACAATATAGCTGAATTTACAGCCGCTGCTGCCATTGACGAAAACACACCAAGGTATTTAAGAATTGCAGGTGATAAACTTTCGTGCAACGACTTTGTAAAATTACTCACTGAACTTACAACACAAAAATATTCATTATTCAGACCAGGGGGCATTGGTCTATTAAATATTCTTATCAAGCTGACGAGATTTTTTTCACCCTCAACCAACGAACTTTATCCAGCTTGGCAAGGAATGCAATACATGAGAGATTTAATGGAAGGGAGAATTATTTTCCAAAAATATGATAATGACAGATATTCCTTCATCAAGTGGACTTCCGTAAAAGAATTTTTAATCACCGAAAAAGTATTTTGAATTCAAGTACTCTTGTCAATACCAAAATTGACTTTTATGCAATTTGCAGACATCAAGAACGACATCGCTTTCCGTAAAATATTCGGAAACGAAGCCAAGACAGAGATTCTGATTTCGTTTCTCAATGCCATTCTAAAACCGGAAAGCAGCAAAAAGATAGTCTGGGTGGAAATCCTCAATCCCTACCAACTGCCCCGTATGGCTGGCTCCAAGACAACGATTCTGGATGTGAGAGCCAAAGACGAGGGCGGCAACGTTTATATTGTAGAAATGCAAGTAACCGACAGAGCCGGGTTGGACAAACGCATTGTGTATTATGGAGCCAAAAGTTACGCCTCACAGTTGGACGCAGGTGAAAATTATTACCAACTCAAGCCCGTCATTTTCATTGGCATTCTTGATTTTGAATATTTGCAGAATCCGCATTATTTGTCGAGGCATTTGATTCTGGACGCAGACACACACGAACACCGACTCAAAGATTTGGAATTCACGTTTATAGAGCTGCCTAAGTTTAAAAAGAACGAAGCACAATTAGAGACTCTGACAGACAAATGGATTTATTTTATCAAAAATGCAGAAGATTTAAATCTGATTCCGGCAAGCGTGAATGACAAAGGTTTGAAATGTGCTTATGAAGAAGCCGACCGACATACGTGGACAAAGGAAGAACTGGAAGAGTACGAATATGCCAAAATGCGAGAGACGGACGAAATCACCAGAGAAATGCTCGTGGAAGAGAATAAAGCCAAACAAATCGCTGCAATTATGTTGAACGAGAGCGAACCTGTTGAGAAAATTGCGAAATACACTGGCTTGACTTCAGAGCAAATCCAAGAACTACGGAGAATGACAGGGCAATAACTGTGCCTAACAAGGGGTTGTGCCTAAATTGGGCTTTGCGTAATAACATGAACTGCCACGCTATTTCTGGACTCCAAAATGCTCAATTAGCCATAAAATTTTCGGGACTTGAGTTTCAATCATTCTTTACCGCGAAGGAATAACACCAAGCCGCAACGCAACTTCAGCAGCTTCGCGGCGCGAGGAGATGCCGAGTTTTTGATAAATGCTCGAAAGGTGATTTTTGATAGTGCTATCGCTAAGGTCGAGTTTTTCGGCAATTTCTTTATTGCTGAGGCGAATGTGGCGTAAAACGGTCTGTTCGGCGGGTGTAAGGTGAGTTTGAGCCAGAGCGCGGTCAGATTTCATTGATTGCCGATGCCAATGCGGACTAAGCCAGACGGCATCAGGATTTTCAGCAATCCAACGAATACCTTCCAAAAATACCACGTGCGATTCTTCTTTGGAAACAAAGCCGTTTGCTCCCGAACCTATAACATCCTGTACGCTCGCCAAATGTGAGCCGGACATACAGAGAATGCTTGCCCGGCAGCTATTTTCACGGAGGCGTTTGGTAACCTCCAAGCCCGTCATATCGGGCAGGTCAATATCAAGAACAAAGAGGTCAATTTCCGGATTACTCGCTTCTTTTACCGTGTCGCTTCCACGCGAGGCTGTACCGACGACGGAGACCGTCGGAGAAGTTGTATCAGCTTCAATCCACGTTGTGAGGGCGAAACGTGCCATTTCGTGGTCGTCGGTGATAAAGATGTGGATAAAGTCGCGGGGCATAACTTTAATTTGGAAGCCATTGAATTTCTTTTCAGAACTCGCTGACTGTCAAGTGATGAATAATTCGTGTTTTTCTTCCGGGATCCAATGATTCTCACTCAATGGCAGAGTGTCGTTCTTACTTCGTTGGAGGCTATCCAGAACCTGCCTATCAGTATTTTCAATGATATTCTTCCAGTCGTTATAGTAGGCGTGTTTGAGAACAAAAACAACGAACATCAATGGGGTTAATATCTTATCGCAAGGAATACGAATATTGCTTTTATGCCCTATGTGGATGTGTGCGACTGAGTGAATACGGGGACGATAATTTTGGGTATCAACATCAAACCGAATAGTTGTGCTTGACAAATTGATCTGTTGTTCGATTAAAGACTGCTCGTACTCTTCACGAAAGATTTCATCATCCTCACTATCCTCTTCTTGTATTACTCCTTGTTCGAGCAAAAAATCACGATACGATGGATATTCCTGTGGATTTTGAAAGAAAGCATAGCGAACGATTGGGCAGTCGTGGGGATTAGAGTGAGGTTTGAATTCAAATTGGAAGAACGATTCATCCTTCAAAAGAAAATCGTAATCGAAGTTCTTTTTCGCTGTTTTGTAAACTTGGAAATAGTCTGCTTTTTGCGAGGCGGTTTTAAACTCATCCGAAACGCCGGAAGTATTGATTTGCTTTATACCTTTTTGCCGGAATAGGTCTGTTTTTTCCAATAGTTTCCTTGCGTCCTCAAGAGAAGCCTGAAATTTACCTACGGTCATTGCTTTTGGGGGGAAAGTTCTCTTTTTATTAGGTTTAGCGCTTCTTCTGTCGTGAATTCTCCGTCTTCTATTAACTCGGTACTCATCCGTTTGATTTTATTGAGGATAGCTTGCTTTTTGTCCATGCTTTGCTTAATGGTGACGACTTCTTCTTCGCTCGGTTGTGTAAATACGAGTTTAAAATCATTATGTTTTAACAGCCTAAACTCTTCAATACAAATTCTTGCCTCCGGAGCCAGCCCTGTGAGTGTAACCCACGCCAAACTTCTTGTAATGGCAGTAAACAATTTATTGCGTTCGGTGATATTATTTTTATCCGCAAATACTGCATCAATTCCAACGACATAGACGCTACCAGCTTCATTACCCTTAGCTTTGAAAATTGTAGAAAGCGTAACATGACCCTCAACTTTATAAACGGTATTATCATTGGGGGCAGCCAGCATACTGAATGTTTTGATATTATACCTTTCTAAGTATTGCGAGATCAATCGAAAATATGACTTTATATTACCATTATCCAATGCAATCACACTTATATCTTCAGGGTTAAGTTCTTTATTGAGGTCATCAATGATGAGTCTTGCGACCGCCTCGCATTCTTTTTGAATATTCTCGTAGGCACTAATTTTAATGATAGCATCAGAGTTATCCAAAAAGTGGTTTTTCAGAAGAGGGCTGTTTTCCTCCGGGCGACTAACAATCATTTTATCACTGGCAATGGAATTACCCGTTTCTACTGTAAATCCTAAACTCTCCCAATGCCCATTATGTTCAAGCCGTTGAATGATTCTTATTTTTTGAGTCTTGGAATCCTTATTGTAAATGCCTAAACCCAGTGCAAAAGCGCATAATAATATTTTCCTTGGATTTCGATAGCATTTGTGGAGTACCAAGTCTTGTACATTATTGTTATTTTGCTGCGAGAAATCAATGAAAAAGTTTCCATTTTCATCTTTTCCAAAGGTTTCCTTTTCATCTTGGATCTTAATATTAAGAATATTTTGGAAATCGTCATACGCCCAGATTATCTGGTTATCTCGGGTAATTTGTCGGCAAATTCTATAAAAATGAATGGGGAAATCCTGCGCTTCATCAAGAATTACATAGTCATACTGTGGTTTCAAGGTATATTTGTTGAGCTGCGCACAAATATAGTCAAAAGGCTCATTAGGCGTTTGTAATTTTGCTTGTGATAAATTCATTGGAGGTATGCCATTATAGCTACACGTATTGTAATAAACTCCTTCTAATCCTCTGCCGCCCCAAGCGTGCATAATATGAATTTTATTCCAATCCGGGTCTTGCTCCGCAAATTGGCGATAAAACCTCGTAATCAGTCTTTGTACTAAATCTCGTAAGCTCT
>JAAFHM010000632.1 GCA_013298375.1 Ignavibacteria bacterium
CGAACGCAACACAATCGCACGAACACGCCATTGGAAGCGGGTTTCAAATGCTAAGGTCGTGGAAAGGCGCTGCGCTGTGTCGGTCTGAACACTCAAGCGCTCCAATGGTTGCGAAGCCGCTCCCGCACTAGCATTGCGAACTTCTGCCTCGTAGCGCAATGCGCCCGGCACACTCGTCCAGCGGAGCGTCGGTCGGAGAGCCACATTGCGGCTATCGTTCGCGGGCGCAACCAAGCGGGGTTGGATGGAAGCGCGTGATGTGGCGGTGGTATCGGTTTGTACCGGATTTTCTCTCGGCAGCACCGTTAGCGTTTGTGGACGCGAGACCAGTGTTAATGCGGTCAGCGCGGGATGCGTCACGCGGTAGGAATACGTCCCTGTATCCGAAAGCACCACCAAATCACGCACGAGGCGGTGTCCGCCATTAGCGGCAGTGCGCGGCGAACCAAGCGAAACGCCGTTCCGAAGCCATTCGTAGAGCGTCGCGCTTTGCGCATTTGTGCCACCGGCGGCTATATCGGCAAGAAACGTCACCGTGTCGCCTTGCAAGCGCGTCAGCGCACGAGCCGCACCAACGCTATCTTGTCCGCCATATTCCAACACGGAAAAACGCCGCCCCGCGAACTGCTCCAAATGCGCAAAGGTCAGGGCATTGCCGCCCAAAGTGAGCGTATCGACGGGCAGCGCCGCAAGATTTGGCAGCGCTGTCAGACGGTTTTGCGACAAACGGAGGCTGCGAAGCGTGGTGATGGCGGTCAAATCGGTGGGCAGAGCGCCGGAAAGCCGATTCCCGCTCAGATTCAGGCTTTGCAAATTGGTGAGTGCCGTGAGCGAGGCTCCGCCTTTTTCGGCAAGAAGCCGCGCCGTGCGCCCCAAGCCACTTGGAATCTCGCCTGTGAGGGCGTTATTGGCAATATTCAGTTCGCGCAATTCGGTCAAATCGCCCAAACACGTCGGCAAGCCGCCACTGAAGCCGTTTCCCGCAAGATTCAGCACCCGCAAGCGCATGAGAGCGCAGAGCGTCCGTGCAGGCTGCGAGGCACTTGCAGGGCGCACCGCATCAAGTCTGCCCGCAAAAGCGCACTCGGCAAGTTGGAGTTCTTCCAGATTCGTCAGCGCCAAAAGCCGCACCAGACCTGTTTCGTCGCCAATGAGATTGCCGCTCAGGTTCACCACGCGGAGACTCGTCAGGTTCTCGAATTGCGGCGGCAAGCCACGCGAACGCAAATTATTATTCGGCAGCACAAGACGAGAAACACGGTTATTTTCCAGCGTCACTCCGAACCACGTTTGCATTGGCGCGGACGTTCCCCAGCCCGCACGGTTACGCCATGCTTCGCCATTGGTTATTTGGAAAAAACTCACGAGCGCCAGCGAATCCCTGAGCCGCGCCGAATCCACAAGCGCAGGCTGAACAACAGGATTCATGCGCTGTCTGGGAGCAACCCACACGCCAACGGTCGAGGTTGTTGCGCCAAAAGAATTCACCGCCAAAAGCGTATAGCGCCGCAGAATGGTGGTGTCGGGCGGGGCGGGCATCAAAATTGTGAGCGCTGTTGGCGTGGAAGCCAGAACGGTACGGATATCCATACTATAAACGTCCGCAAACATAAACCGCCGCGTTGTCAAGGCGCTTAAATTCGTGCCGCGCACAATAAGCGTATCGCCAATAAACACCGTATCCCGCGAAAAACCAGTAATCGTCGGCACTCCCGTTGCCATTTGCGGTGGACGAATGAGCGTAAAACTTGTCCCGGCGGTCGATTGGACACGCCCTGTGGGATGCGTCAGTGCAACAAAACCGCTTGAAGCGCCTGTCGGCACAACTGCGCGGATTTCCGTTGCCGAAATAATACGGAAATCCGCAACCAAGCCTGCGCCAATCTGCACCGCCGATATGCCCGTAAAATTGCGCCCCACAATCCGAATCGTGTCCCCGACCCGTGCCGAATCGGGTTGCAGTGCCGTTATCTGCGGAAGCAGGTTTTGTGCGTTGCGGAGGGAATCGGCTCTGGTTATGAAGGGTAATTGTGAGGTCGTCGTTCCGGCAGGTGTTGTGACAGAAATAATTCCCGATGCGGTGTTGGAGGGAATCTGCACCGTGAGTTCGGTATCGCTCTGGCTTATGACCCGTGCGGGCGTACTGCCCAGAAGCACTGTCGTAGAGCCGTTTGTTGATGCAGAGGCACTTGTGGAGCGAAGATTAGTGCCGCGAATCGTGATGGTCTGCCCGCTATCGGCAACCATGGGAGAAAAACCCGTAATCGTCGGAGGTGGAGCAATGGTGCGGCTTGTGTCGGTTGCTGGTAACACGCGGAAGACCGTTGCGCTTGTTGCCGTGCCGTTGGGCGTGGTGATGGTAATCGTGCCGGAGGTGGCGCTATTCGGCACTTGGACGACAATTTGCGTTGTGGAATTAGTGAGCGGCTGGACGGAAATGCTGATGGTTGCTTGGGTTGTGGATTGTGCGGAACGGAAACGAACCTCAGCACCGCCTAAGTTCGTGCCTTGTATCGTCAAACGCGCTCCCGGAGCGGCTTCCGGCGGTTGAACAATCGAAATCGTTGGTGGTGGCGCAATGGTGCGGATGGTGAAATTCTGGACTGCTGTAAGCGTTCCTGCCGCCGAGATAATTCGCAAAGCCCCTGTTTGTGCGCCTTGTGGAACATTCACCGTGATTTGCGAACCTGAATTTTGAAAAACTACCGCCCGTGTACCACCAAAATCCAGCATTTGTACACCTGCGAGGTTCGTGCCGTTAATCGTAACGCGCTCTCCAACCACTTGCGTCGTCGGAAACACGCTCTGCACCGTTGGTTGAAGTGCTTCGGCTGCCGCCAGCACAAGTGCGCA
>JAAFHM010000500.1 GCA_013298375.1 Ignavibacteria bacterium
CGAACAAACGTTGGCTCTGGAGGGCAATCTGTCGCAGGACACGCCAGATTGTTGCTGCCGTCGTGGGCGACCGCAGTGCCAAAACGTGCCAGAAGTTGTGGGATTTGATACCGGAATCTTACCGATGCTGCCACACTTACAGTGACTTTTGGGAGGCGTATTCCATCGTTTTCGACGAAGAAACGCATCGTTCTGTTGGCAAAGAAACAGGAGAGACTGCTCATATGGAACGGTGGAACAACACCCTTCGGCAGCGAGTGGGCGCTATGTCCGCAAAACCCTCTCGTTTTCCAAACTTGATTTTTGGCATCAGATTGTAACGGAAATGTTTATTGTTACTTACAACCTATCATGTATTGATTGACTACTACCAAAAATTGCATACGCAGCACCCGCCCGAGGGCAGCGTATGTACTCTCTTCAGTCGCTGGACGGGAAGAGTTTTTCAATCTTCTTCACTATATACGGTTGTTTCTTCTACCAGAGTGGCAGATTCAGCCACGACGACAGCAGCGTGAGTAGCCAATACGCAAAAGCAAGAGTGCCGACAAGCACCAGTACCAACGACACAAGAATCACCATAACCGCTATGCCGCTTGATTTCGCTGTTCCCGAAGGATTTATCGCGTAGCGCTCCAGAAGAACCATATTTTTGCTATTCGCCTTCCAAACAAAATCAAACGCTTGCCCTAGGAATGGAATTACCCCAACAAGAGCATCAATGCTGATATTCAGAATCATTCGCGCCAAAATCCGCTTAGGAACGCCCATTTTAACGGCACTAAGAAGGAGATATGCACCCATGACAGTTCCAGCCGCATCGCCAGCAATCGGAATGAGATTGAGCAAAGGGTCAATGCCTATCCCAATGTTTGTTCCCGGAATGCGGATAAGGTCGTCCAGCACACGCGCAATGCGGCGCACGGGTTGGAGTTGGTCGGAAATTATCGGCGAGGATGCTGGTGTGACCGAAGTTTGACGGGATGGTGTCATCGTGTTACTCAATAATAACAGCAGTGCCGTTGACGCTGACCATCAGCATTCCGTTGTTTTGCCCTAGAACTTCGTAGTCCAAATCTACGCCAACGACGGCATTTGCGCCAAGTTGTATCGCAATGTCTTCCATTTCTTGGAAGGCAATTTCCCGTGCTTTGCGGAGTTCATTTTCATACGAACCGGAGCGCCCGCCAACGATGTCGCGTACTCCAGCAAGCATATCTTTGAACATATTTGCGCCGACGATTGCCTCGCCTGTTACCACGCCCAAATAGCGTTTGATGCGGTAGCCTTGGATTTCTCCTGTTGTTGTTACGATCATGGTTGTAAGAAAATAATTGTTCAAAAAAAACAAAAAAAACTATTGAAATACCCGCGCTTTACTGCACCGCTTCTTGTACTTCCACGCGAACGGCGCGGTTGTGGAAGCGTCCTTCCGGCACGGTTGTATCGAATTTGAGCAAATTCAAGGTGCGGTCTTGTGCTTCTTTTGAGAAAGTAGAGCGGATGTTTTGAACACCAAGTTTTTGCGTAAATGCCTGCATTTGTGCTGCGCCGGAATACGAATCCAACGCAACGCTCGCTTGGGGAGTGAGTTGTGCTTTTAGGCGTTGCAAAAGAGCATCCGTCTGGGGGTCATTTTCAAAAAAGCCGAGAAGATAGGTGTTGATGCGCTTGTCAGGCGCTTTGGTGCGCTTTTTGTCGGCGTATTTGATAACCTCCACCGGAACAGAAACAATCGGTGATTCGGCATCGCGGTTATCCACGTCCGTCATGTCCAGATGAATGTCCATACTGCCCGGGACGGAAGGAATATTGCGCTGGTCGGCATCAAGATTCCACGTATATTGTTGCGGATAGGTGTTGCCGCCGACGAAGGAATGAAGAATGCGCTCTTCTCGCCCCTCGAAACTGCTTATCTCCAACGACCATTGTTTTAAGCCCGAACCAGCAATAATACTCAATCCCAGCACTAAGGTTGGCGGATTAACGGTGAGTTGTACCGTTTCCAAGATAACGGGCGCAAAGATTTCCGGCGTGGTGCTGCTCATATCAACGCGGCGATTTTCTGCTTGCGCATCGTCGGTATTCAGCGTTGATGAGGTTTGCGATGGCTTTTCCGGCAAATCGCGCTTTTGAACAACAATGCGTTTAGAAGGAATTTTCCAAACATCCTGCAAATAATCGCTCACCGCTTGCGCTCGCTGCTCGGAGAGGCGCTGATTCCCTTGTTCCGTACCGATATTGCTATTGCAGCCTGTCAGAAAAATAACCGCCGCAGGATTGGATTCCATGCGCTTTCCGATGATGTTGAGTATCGTGTAATATATTTCCAGCGGCTTGGCTTTCTCTAGCGATTCTACACGAAAATTGAGACGCTCATTTGCCGTCAAGCGCTTATAGCGTCCGGGAATAACCGACGAATTTTCATTAAAAAAGATGCACGGCAAAAGCTGCTGTTGCTTGGAGGCGCGAAATTCCTCGACGCGTAGCGTTGGATTCGTGATGGTCTGTTTGCCATCTTGCAAAACAGCTTTGACTTCTGCCAACTTGACCGAAATCCCTGATGTGCGCAACTCTTGCAATTCTGTCTGAATTTTCTTACGCTCTTGAGCAATTTCTTTTTCGAGAGTTTGGAGTTTTTTGAGTTGATACGCCTCAGCATTGAAGCGGGCTGCACGGGCTGGATACCAGCGAAAGGCGAGGCTTGCATGAAGATTATCAATTTGCCAGACAATATCGCGTCCTGTGACATCTTGCGCCGCAATGACATTCGTCAGCCCACGCGAAACAAAAATTTCCGGGGCAATCGTCAGTGATTGTGCGGCATTGACGGGAAGCTCGTAGCCAATTCCGCCCATGAGCGCAATACTCAAGTTTGCCACACCAAGCGCCCTAACGCTCGGTAGTACGCCGGATTGCGGGTTGCGCTTGCGAAACTGCTCACTCGGCAGACCATCGGCAAAGCGTCCATAATTCGGCTCCAAGAGCGATTCTACTTGAGAGTAGCGCTTTTCAAAAAAAAGATCGCCCCGCGCTCCCAGAAAAATATTCAAATTCTGCACAGGCGAAATGCCCAGAAAAAGCTGCAAACCCGCCGTTGCAAGCCGCGCCTCCAGTACACGCTGAAATCGCCCAACGTCGGCATTGCCATCCAGCGAACCAACGGGGATAATTTCCGGCTCTGAGCGCAAGGTCTGGTATTGTTGAAAAATGCTCGCCCGCGCATCCAGATGTAACCAAGGAAATATCGGCAGTTCACCGATGAAGCCCGCATGAGGACCAAAGCCAATGCCTTCGGTGAACGACGTTTTATTGCCCTCCAAGCCCGGAATTTCACGAAAATCCACTCGCGGGCGATTCAGATTGCCGCCGAGAAATATCCCAATTCTCGCATCCATGCGCTCATCGGGGGGATTTTGCGTTGTCGTCGAGTCGTGACGTAGTGCTTTTGCCGACATCAAAGCGGGAAGCAGCGCTAGTACGCAGAAACTCAAGGCAATGGTGAAAATATGTCGTTGCATAATTGTCCTTTTCTTCAAAGTCTTTTATTCGGGAAAAGAGATTTTGCCCATCGAAACCGTTGGTACGCCTTGACGGTCGCCAAAATAAGTGCGCCCGCCGCAGAGTGTTTCATTTGCCAAAACCGCAAACAGTACTGCTTCTTTTGCATCGCCCGCAATGCCGAGTTCGTCTGTCGTGCCGAAGTGAGCATCGGGCAAACACTCCTTGAGAGCTGCCACTAATGCCGGGTTATGCGCCCCACCACCGCTCATATAGACACGGAATTGTTCGTTACCCGAAGGAAATGAGCGTTTAACAGCA
>JAAFHM010000063.1:0-2788 GCA_013298375.1 Ignavibacteria bacterium
ACATCATCAGCATTTGGCACGGACTGTGCGGGCGATAAAGACGAAATACTCATACAAAATATACAAACAAAGAGCAATTGTATGCGGCGTGCGAGAATACCTACCATAGTGAAATCTCAAAAAATGGTATCTAGTCAGGTAGGCGTTTTGCTCTTTTGTTAAAATCTGGGCCAAAACTTGCAATAAGCTCTGAAAATTACCTGATTTTTTACGATTCCTATTGCCGTTTTTACAAAATCATCTAAGTTTTGGAGAAATTGGAATAATGACAATAGAAAAAGTATCGAAATTTATCAAAAAACGCCAATATTTAGACCTGACCAGTTACAAAAAATGAATATTTATGCTCGTTAAACTTCTTGAATTCAAGTTTCGCTCTTATTCCTTCGTTGCGCTTTTTAGACTTTTTCAGGGACGACTATAGATACTCTCCTCAGCCGCCCGAGGGGAAGAGTTTTTTAATTTTCATTTGTCAGGCTTTTAGTCGTCCAACCATGATGGCCGCTGACGGAGAGATTTCTTTGCCGATTGATTGCGCTTGCGCTCTTGATTCTTGCGTTTGACCGACAGCGAAACCCGCGTTGGAACACGCTCCGGCGCTCGATAATTCAGTTCGGCAGCGCGAAGGCGAAGTTTTTTCAAACAACGTTTTTTGTTGAGGTATTGGCTGCGCTCGACGGTAGAATGAGCAATTAAGCCGCTTGGGTGGTGAATCAGTCGCACACCCGTCTCAACTTTATTAACATTTTGACCACCTTTCCCACCAGAGCGAAAGGTTTGAATTTCGCATTGATGCAGGAGTATGTCGTCGGAGTCAGGAAGAATAATCATAGGTTGGTCAGCCTCGTAGAGATTTTGCTATTTGCCATGAGCATGGGATTTGATATTTTCGCATGGCTACAAATCTACAACTTTGACCGCACAAAACCGTATTTCACCATGCAAACTCCGCTTAAAAAAGCATTTTTCTTCGACCGCGACGGCATTGTCAATCAGCGTATTATGGATGGTTATGTCCTCACGACGGACGATTTTGTTGTTATCCCCGATATTTTTCCTCTTTTCCGCATGGTGAAAGAAGCAGGATTTCTCGCTATTTTGGTCACAAACCAGCAAGGCATCGGCAAAGGTCAGATGACCGAGGGCGATCTTGCTGTTATCCACGCCACGATGCAAGAGCGTCTGCATAGCGAAACGGGCTACGAATTTGACGATATCTATTTTGCCGGAGAGCGCGATATGTCATCACGGAGTGGCTGTTGCGGGGATATTATGGCACAAAGCCGCCGAAAACCAAGCCCTGCCATGCTTCTGGAGGCGCATGAGCGCTGGGGAATCAATTTTGCGCAGTCATGGATGATAGGTGATAGTCTCTCCGACGCTGAAGCAGGAAAGGCGGCTGGTGTGCGGACGATATTGGTGGGTAATTTTCGCGCCGATGATGCGGATATTATCGTGCCGTCTCTTCGTGCATTGTTGTCCCAAACTCCGCCTTTTCTTGCTGCCCCGTTATTATCGCCAATGCTATGAAGGTTTCTCCATCCTCATTCTCCCTGCGAGACCGCATCAAAATTGGCGTTGCCACGCTTGGTGGTCTTGGTTTTGTACCGAAAATGCCCGGCACGGTGGGAAGTTTTGTGGCGCTTTTGCCCGTGGCAATAGCGAGTGCTGTTGCGGGTTTTGGGGCGGTGGCTCTGGAAGCGGCTTTGATGGCGGGTATTATCATCTCATTAATGCTGGGATTGTGGTCGGTTCCGCTTATGGAGGCACATTGGGGTGACGACCCAGGCTGTGTAGTGATAGACGAGGTATTGGGGATGTGGATAGTCTTATTGTTTGTCGTTGCCACGCCGATTTTTTCTCAGGCAGTGCCTCAACTGATGATATGGATGGCAATAGGATTTGCTCTTTTTCGCTTATTTGATATTGCTAAACCGTTTCCGATTTCGCGGTTGAATGAAGGAAAAGGTGCATTTTTTGTTATGATTGATGATGTTGTAGCGGGGATATACGCCTCTGGCGGGCTTTTTTTTCTGTGGTTGATGTGTCAACAGTTTGAAAAATAAACATTGCTTGGAAAATGAGTTTTTATGCGGTCTTCAGAGCTTTTGCTTTTGGTGAAACTTGACTCAGTAATGACTTAGCTATAAAAAAAACAAAAAAACCGCACCAAATCTGCACGTTTTCGCATTTTTTTCTTGCAACACTTGGCAAAATCACATATCTTCGCAGCGAATCCAGTATTTATCAACCTTTAACTAGGTATTCGCTATGAACAAAGGACAGCTTGTTGATGCGATCGCATCCGGCGCTGGGCTTACCAAAGTCCAATCAGAACGCGCACTCAGCGCATTTATCGGTACAGTTTCGGAATCGCTTACCAAAGGCGAGAACGTAGCCCTCATCGGCTTCGGTACATTCTCCGTTGCAAAGCGTTCCGCTCGCAACGGTAAAAACCCTCGCACCGGCGCGACAATCAAAATCGCTGCACGCAAAGTGCCAAAATTTGCTCCCGGCAAAGGTTTGAAAGACCTTGTGAACGGTGTGAAAAAAGCAGCTCCTGCAAAAAAAGCAGCAGCAGCACCAGCAAAGAAAGCACCAGCAAAGAAAAAATAAGCAGCGAGAGCTTGCTCTATTTGAAGAAAACCGTCTGAATACATTTTAGGCGGTTTTTTTTATGCCTATTGTTGTTTTTGGTCGTATATTGGACGCGCTTGGTTGTTGCATTGGTTATCGCAAATGCCGCACGTCTTCATTTTTACCGATTTCCGCACTTATGCCCTTTTCG
>JAAFHM010000063.1:2798-14484 GCA_013298375.1 Ignavibacteria bacterium
CGCCCGTGATTTGACGGCAGATGATATTCTCAATATTTTTGAGCGCTCGACGGATTACCTTGAATTTTTACGATCTTCAGACCGCAAGCGGAATGATTTGAACGGTGTTTCGGTCGTGCTGGCGTTCTTTGAAAACTCCACCCGCACTCGTGTTTCGTTTGAGCTTGCTGCAAAGCGCCTCTCTGCCGAAGTAACGGCATTCCAAGCCGCCGCAAGCAGTGTCGCAAAAGGCGAAACCCTGCTGGACACAGTGTTGAATATCGAAACAATGAAAGTGGATATTCTCATCATGCGGCATCACCATTCGGGAGCGCATGAGTTCTTGACCGCACGGCAGGGGCGTGTGAAAAGCAGCATTGTGAACGCAGGCGACGGGCAGCACGAACACCCAACGCAAGGGCTTTTGGATGCTTTTACGCTCTACCAAAAATTTGGCTCGCCAACAACGATGCTCAAAGGAATGAAATATTGCTTAGTGGGCGATATTCTCCACAGTCGCGTTGCGCGGTCGAATATACCGATTTTTCAAGCATTGGGAGCAGAAGTCGCCGTTTGTGGTCCGGGAACGCTCATGCCCAATTTAGATGCCTTTGGCGTGCGGATTTTTAGCCACATTGACGAAGCAGTCGAATGGGCGAATGCGCTAAACGTCTTGCGCATTCAACACGAGCGTATGCAGCAAGGATTGATACCGACAATACGAGAATTTGTGCAGCAATTCGCCGTCAAGCGTCATCACATTGCGCAAAAGCCGGATTTGGCTATTTTGCATCCGGGACCCATCAATCGTGGTATTGAGTTGGAAGCAGAGGTAGCAGATGCAGCGCAATCGCTCATTCTGTCGCAAGTAGAGCGCGGTGTGGCGGTACGCATGGCGGTTTTGGCGCTTCTGGCAGAAGCCCGCAAACGCAATCATTCCTAACGCGCATTTCTTGGAAGGGTTGCATGGAAAAAATGTGGACAATTATTGACCTTATCCAATGGGGAAAATCGTATTTTGAGGAAAAAGGCGTTGATTCGCCGCGTCTGACAATGGAGTTGTTCATTGCCAATGTGCTGAAAAAGCCGCGTATTCAGCTCTACACGCAGTTCGACCGCCCACTCTCAGAAAACGAATTGACGACCTTACGCGCCATGATTAAGCGCCGTGCCTCACGTGAACCGCTTCAGTACATTCTCGGCGAAACGGAATTTTACGGTTTGACTTTTGCCGTTAGCCCTGCGGCGCTTATTCCACGCCCGGAAACAGAATTGTTGGCGGAATATGTTATCAAGCGCTTGCAAAAAAACGCTGCTGTTGCAGAGCGAAGCATTCTTGATATTGGCACTGGCACAGGCTGTATTGCCATTACTATTGCCAAGCACTTGCCCGATGCGTTGGTGTATGGATTGGATGTGTCGGAAGAGGCGCTGGCACTAGCGCGGAGCAATGGCGAGCGCTATGCGCTATCAAATCTACGCTTTGGTAATATCAATATCCTCGAAAGCCAGCCCAAACGACGTTTTTCGGTTATTGTTGCCAATCCGCCCTATATTGCTTCGGGCGATATGGAGGAACTAGAGCCAGAAGTCCGAGCATTCGAGCCGCATTTGGCGTTGACCGATGGTGCTGATGGGCTAAGGTTTTATCGGCGTTTTGCGGAAATTTTCCCGGCAATATTAGCGGAAGATGGTTGGTTTGCACTGGAGATAGGTTTTGGTCAGGCAGAAGCTATTGAGAAGATTTTTCGTCGTGCGGGGTATAATGTGGAAATAGTCAATGATTTTTCGGGTGTTCCGCGCATTTGCATTGGTGTCGCACAAAAACAAGAACATTGACCTAGTGAGACGGAATTTTCTGGTTCTTGTGGCTCTTTGCCGTTGGCTAAGATACTGAATTTTGAGAGCGACGAAAAAAACTACGGCGAGTTTCACAAATTTCTTTGACAAGGACGATTTTTTGATGTAAATTTTCATTCGTACTAATACTTCGCTGTGCAGAGAGTTAAAGAATCATTTTTTCAAGCGTTCAGTACGATACAACCTACGACAACCGATTTTGTCTGACATTTACGCAAGTAAGAGCGTAAGCACTCACACACAACAAGAATAACCACACACTCTATGCCCGAACAAATTACCGTAGAGCAGCAAGACGCAATCACAATATTACGATTACACGGACAGTTTATAGGCGGTGATGAGACCGATTTGCTGCGCGAAGAGCTGAAAAAGTTGGTGCAGCAAGACAAGCCACTTGTCGCACTGGATTTGCATGAAGTTTCATATCTTAATTCGACGGCATTGGGAGTTTTTATTTCCGCACACGCAAATTTCTCAAAAAAAGGTGGTCGCATCGCTCTTTGTAATCTGAGCAAGAGCATTGAGAACATTTTCGTTATTACGAAACTCACACTCGTCTTTGAGATGTTTCCAACAATTGAAGAAGCAACAAACCAATTTTCTCTTTAATTCAAACTTTTTTACTCATTTTTTCGGGAGTTTTTTCATGAAGAATGCTATGAACGTCATCATCATGACGGCAGAAGTCGCTATCGGTTTCGCTATTTGGTGGTTCATTATGGGCAATCCGTCAAACTTTAAAGATGGTGCAATGCGCCATGAGCCTTTGGCGGGTAATATTTTGGGTACAATTCACACAGGCGGTCCGCTTGTAGCATTGTTGTTGGCGTTTATTATGATTGCTATTACGTTCGTTATTGAGCGTGCGCTTTCTATCGGTAAGGCACAAGGCAAAGAAGGTATGCCAATTTTCATTAAGAAAATTCAAACCTTGCTCGAAGATGGCGATATTAATGGCGCTCTTGCTGCTTGCGATGCGCAACGCGGTAGCCTTGCCAATATCCTCCGTGCTGGTTTGGAGAAGTATCAAGCAGTAAAAGAAAACGACCGCCTCGACCCCGAAAAGAAAATGCTTGAGGTAAAACGCGCTATTGATGAGCAGACCAATCTTGAAACACCACTTCTGGAAAAGAACATGGTTATTCTTTCGACAATTGCTTCGATTGCAACCATGGTGGGTCTTCTGGGAACAACCTTGGGTATGATTCGCGCATTTGCGGCTCTTGGTGCTGGCGGTGCGGTATCGGCTCAATCATTGTCTATCGGTATTTCGGAAGCATTGTACAACACGGCAGGTGGTCTTGTCGGTGCTATTATCTGTATTATCTTCTTCAATATCTTCACGACGCGCGTGGATAATTTTACCTACTTGATTGACGAAGCAATCTTGAGCGTTACCGAAATCTTAACGGTAAAAATTAAGAAATAATCTCCTACACGCTTTCATTCTAACAAGGAGATTATTATGAGTAAAATCAAGAAAAAACGAGTCGGTTTCGTACTGGATATGACCCCGCTTGTGGATATTGCATTTCTTTTGCTCACGTTTTTTATGTTTACGGCAAAATTTAAGTCCGACACCGAAAACGAGCAAAAATTCCAAATCCAGCGCCCACGAGCCTCTGCCGACACGTCGAAAGTACCGGAAAAAGACCTTGCCATGATTAAAATTGGCATTGATACCGTCACCAATGACACCGCGTATTATTATTCGCTTTCTAATGAGCAAGACCGCAAGGTTGTGTACAATTCTGATAAAGTGCAGCTTTCCGATGAAGCCCGTCAAAAGGTCATTCTCAAAGTTACTGATTTGAAAGTTTTGGAGGCATTGCTCAAGCAGACACGGATGGCGAATCTGCGTATGAAATTTGCGATTGATGCCGACAGGCGCGTTCAATACAAATGGATTGAAGATTTAACCAATGTGATGCGACTCAGTAACGCAACCGTCTTTAATTTCGTTACCGATAGACCAAGCTAGGAATCGCCTAGCTCACCTAACCTACGATTTTTGATACATTATTTTCAGGAGACACGCTATGGGTGGTGGTGGTGGTGGACTAGCAGCCGCACCGAAAGTCAAACGTGGATCGTTTGCCACAGTGCGCAAAAAGAAAAAGCGCGTTGGCTTCGTTCTCGACATGACTCCGCTTGTGGATATTGCATTTTTGCTTTTGACCTTTTTCATGCTTTCAACGACGCTGACAACTCCTCAGACAATGGAGATGTCGGTTCCGCCAGAAACAGAAAACGTCGAAGTAAAACAATCCGAACTTTTAACCGTGTTGGTGCGTGATGACGGGCAGATATTCAAATTTATCGGCGACAAAAAGACCAGTCCGCCGGAAAAAGTGAATCTAAAAGATATTCGCGCCCTTTCGGTGAACGAAAATATGCGTCTTGAGAACAAACTTATTCTCTCGCTTCGCATATCGAATAAAGTTCCCTACGGTCTGGTGATTAACCTGCTCGACGAGTTGAATATCGCCGAAACAGAAATTACTCAACGTTTGACCGTCAAAGGTATGAAACGCGAACGAAAATTCGCCCTTACGCCTTTGACCGACGAAGACAAAGCTGACTTAAAAGACCTCTAAGTTATTATGCTTAATAGTTTACGATGGTTCAGAGAGTTTTACAATAGTAAACCAAATTTTTCACTATTATTTCGTAATGCCATGGCAACAGCAAATACAGTAGCAGGCACCGTGCCTGAGTTGCATTACGGAGCGCAAGAGTTGAAGGCGTATATCCCGCGTGCTACGCAGCGTGGATTTATCGCGGCATTGTTGATTCTCTTGTTTTTACTTGGTGGCTACTCGATCTTCCTTGTCGCTAGTTCGGCAGGGCTAAAAAAGGGACCGCCGATTAACAAGATGAAACTCACCAATATTCCGCCGCCGCCGACACAAACCGAAGCTGCACCGCCGCCGCCGCCAACAACGGCTCCCGGTCCTGCGGCTCGTGCTGGTACTCCCGTACCGGTGCCGGACGCTCTTATCGCCCCTGATGTGAAGGACTTTGCTAACGTGGACGAAATCTCGCGTGCCAGCACCACTGGTGGCGACGGAAACGACCAAGGATTCCTTGGTTTGGCATCCGATGTTGATACGGAAGTCCGCGAGGACGAACCGAATGCCTACGATTTCGTTCCGGTAGAAAAAGAGCCATATATTGACATCAAAGACTTGCAGAGAAAAGTTGTTTACCCCGACCTTGCAAAACGCGCAGGGATTGAGGGCAAAGTGAATATCCGCGTGTTGGTGGGTAAAAACGGTGTTCCGAAAAAGCACATCGTTGAATCGACCGACTCTGACTTGCTCAATGACGCGGCTATCAAAGCCGTTATGAGTTCGGTCTTTACACCGGCTATTCAAAATAATCAACCTATCGACTGCTGGGTAAGTATTCCAATCGTCTTCCGTTTGCGGTAATTTATAGCGCCTCTTCGGATTTAGGACGTTCTCAAGTAGAGACGCGCCTTCTGTATCGCACAAGTATCCAGAAAGCGCGTCTCTATTTCGTTTGTAGAGGATTTTTGTTATTACCCCGAATCACCGCGATTTTATGATGAATAAGTACGTTTTAATACTCAACTACGCTGCACGAGGCTTAGTCATGCTCATTGGCTTGCTATGGGTTTTTGGCTGGATTCCGGCGGTGACGTTTGACCCTAATGTCCGAATGTTTGGCGTTGTGTTTATTCTCTTTGGCGCGTATCGTCTTGCGACATTTTGGTCGCAACATCAAGAATACAAGCGCTATAATAACGACGAAGACTAACCGATGACCATTCCGCCACGCTCATTTTCCTGAACAATTATGCGCCTCAACAACACCGTATCTTCTCTCCTTGCTCTTGCTGCATCGTCTGCCGCACTGCTTATGATGGCGGCTTCTTGCGACCAAAAACGGCAAGAAAATGGCGAGCCTGTTGAAACTGCCACAACTGGAAAAGCGACTATTCTATGCGACGAAAGTATTGCCGAGCGCTTAAAACCTGCTTTCCGGCTCTTTGACTCTTCGTATTCAGAAGCGAAAGTAGAGGTTGTTCCCGTGTCTGCACGTGATGGTATGTCGCAGCTTTTCGCCACAAAAGCGCGGGCAGTGATTCTTTCACGCCCTTACTTGGCAGATGAGGATTCCTTACTTAAAGCCAACAAACTTCCACCACACGCAACGACGATTTTAGCTACCGATGCGCTGGTTTTTGTTGTTCAACGCGATTTCCCGCTTGACACCATCGCACTCGACCAACTGAAAACACTCTTCACCGACAAAACCGCATCGCTACGCGGGATGTTCCCGCAACTCAAGGTAGAACCATCATTTGTTTGCCCCGATGCAAACTCGTCCGAATATGGTAATATCCTTCTTTCGCTCACGAAAAATGCGTCACCCCAGCGTACTATTACCCTCGTTAAAAATGCCGATTCCGCCCGAAGCCTTCTTGCAACGAGTCCAAATGCTATCGGCGTTGGTTATTTATGGCAGTACGTCGGCGACAAACGCTTCAAGATGCTAAAAATCGGCTTCCAAGATTCCACTGGCGCATATATCCGCCCGAAGCCCGTTCATCAATCCTACGTTGTCATGGGAAAATATCCGCTTCCCATCGCCATTCGCGGTGTGCTGCTTGAAGATCGACGGAATTTGCCATGGGGCTTTATGACATTTTTGCGCAATGATGTTCGCGCAAAACAATACTTCCTGAAATCCGGGATTGTTCCCGAAGGCGCACGATTCGATATTGTGCCGACAGAAGAAGAAGATTAAACTTTTTGTACCAAAACTCTTTTCCAAAAGGTACGATATGACACAAACTCACTTATTTTCTGTATCATTTTCATTCCAACCTATTATGAAACGACCGTCCTTGCAACGACTCTTCACGCTAGGGATTTGCCTCATGCTTGGTTTTGCGCCATTTGCTCAACCAATCTTTGCTCAAGGCAATCTTCAAAAAGCAAAAGAACAGTTCGCTGCCAAAGAATACCCATCGGCATTGCCGCTTGCGCAAGCTGCCGTAAAAGAAAACTCCCGCGACTTGCCGTCATTGCTGCTGTTGGGCGATATTTATGATGCTCTCGACCAGCAAGACTCAGCATTGGCATATTACCAAAAAGCGCAGGATGTTGATTATTGGAAGCCGGAAGTCATGCGCAAAGTGACACTAGGCTTGTCTGCCGTTGGCAAACACCCTGAAGCGCTCAAAAAAGGCGAGGAACTTACCAAAACTCATCCAAAAGATGCAGAGAGTTTCTTGGCTTTGAGCCAAGTTTATGTTGCTGGTAATGAATCCCCTGGCTTTCCAAAAGATGCCTTAACGAAAGCCGATGCTGCGGTCATTAAAGCACAGTCTATTAACAAAGAGCTTCCGGCAACATACGTGGCTCGTGGTGATATTTACTTCGCACAGCGCGTGTTTGAGCTTGCCCAAAACAACTACGAAGAGGCACTCAAACGCGATCCAAACCTGACAGAATCTCGCAGCAAGTTGGCGGAGTCCTATTTCCGCATTGCGAATAATCCTGGTACAAGCAAAGAGGACAACATCAAGTTTGTCAATCTTTCGCTTCAAGAGTGGGATAAAGTAACAAAAGCCGACACGAACAACGCCAAAGCCTTTTTGAACAAAGGTAAGATTCAGTTTTTGGCAAAAAAATATCCTGAAGCCGTTCCAACGCTTCAGCGCTATTTGAAACTCAAGCCCGATGCAGCACAAGCGCGTTGGTACTTGGCGCAAGCTGCATTTAACCTGCTTGAAACCGAGAAAAAAGAGTATGACACGGCACTCGTTGACTATCTCGAAGCATCGAAAAAAGCGATTGACACCGTTGCCGATAAAGCAGATTTGATGATTGCAAAAACACTGCTCTACAAGCGTGATTTCAAAAAATCATCCGACAAATTTGCCGAAATCAAAGCAAACAAAGGCTTGCAGCCCGCCGATATTGAGTTATTTGCTCGCGCTGCGATTAACTCCGGCGATACGGCGATAGCTGTCCGCGAATACAAAGATTTCTTTGCAAAAAATCCTAAAGGCTGCAAATTGATGATGTCTATCGGAACAGCACTTTACACATGGCGGCAGTACGACGACGCTATTGAAATCTTCCGTAAGCGCCTCGACACAACCAACTGCCCGGCGGACACCATCAACAATGCCCGCGCTCACTACTACGTCGGTACGGCGTTTTTCTCGAAAAAACTCCTTGATTCAGCGCTTCCGTCCTTGCAGAAGTCCGTTGCTATTGACCCCACGGCGCTCTACGCCCGCAGTCAGCTTGCGACCACGTATCTGGAAATGAAAAAGACGAAAGAGGCAAAAGACGAGTTCTTGAAAGTCTTTGAAATGGGCAAGGCTGACCCGAAATCTAAGCGTGAGGTCATTGCCGCTATCGGCACACTCTGCCGTGTTGCTAACAGTGCAAAAAGCTGGGCAGAATTGAAAAAATATGCCCAAGAATGGACAACACTTGACCCCGACAATGCTTTTGGTTGGTTCTATTCGGCAATCGCTGCACAGAATACCCAAGACACACCGAATGCTTGCAAATACTACCAAGAAACCATCAAGCGTATGAAGGCATCCCCAACGCCTGATACCAAGATGATTAACAGCTTGGAAACACAGTTGGAAGCTCTTGGTTGCGGCGGTGGAGCTGCACCAGCCCCCGACGCTAAAGGTAAAAAAGGCAAAAAATAACACTGCTTTGCTCTGAAATATTCAAGCCCCGCATGAGAACTTCATGTGGGGCTTTTTATCATTGTTCAGGAACGGTACGTTTTTGAGTTGATAGCTTGGAGCAGGGCATTACAACACGCCCTTCGTGCTGGGAATCGCATTGTTTCCCGCATCGCGGCGTACAGCGATTTTCATAGCTTTGGCGACCGCTTTGAAGAGGGATTCTATTTTGTGATGCTCATTCTCTGCTTCCGCACGGAGGTTGAGCGTACATTTGGCGGTATCGGTGAAAGATTTGAAAAAATGATAGAACATTTCCGTCGGAACATCACCAATCTTTTCGCGATGAAACGTTGCATTCCAGACCAGCCAATTTCGACCCGAAAAATCCAGAGCAGCATGAATACGCTGCTCCGTGAATGCCGCATCGCCAAAGGAAACCTCGGCTTCGGCAAGCGCTTCGTCCATCGGCAGTAGGCAGTAGCCGTAGCGCTCTATGCCGCGCTTATCGCCCAGCGCTTTCAAGAACGCCTCGCCCAGCGCCAACGCCGTGTCTTCGATAGTGTGATGCTCGTCAATATGCAAATCGCCTTTCGTGTGAATCTGCATATCGCAGCCCGAATGCCGCGCTAATTGGTCTAACATATGGTCAAAAAAGCCCAAACCCGTCTTCATATCAGCTTTTCCCGTGCCGTCAAGATTGAGATGAACGGTAATATCGGTTTCATTGGTGGCTCGGTGAACTGTTGCCGTGCGTTTGGGGCGCTCTTGGGCGCGGAGAAAATCATCAATCTCCTGCCACGAGGAGGCTTCCAGCGCAATCGGCAGCCCTGCGGTGTCCGTGCTGTTCCGCATGGCAGCATGGTTTTTTGATGTGGGCGATTGGAGTAAAATTGCCTTTGCATCTAGATTCTGTGCGAGTTGTGCATCGGTCAGGCGGTCGCCGATAACGAAGGAATTAGCAAGGTCGTATTCGCCCTTTGCCGCGCCCGACAGGTACTCGCCAAACATTCCCGTTCCTGGCTTTCGCGTCGGCTGATTGTCGCGGGCAAAGGTGCGGTCAATGAGGATGGTATCAAATCGGACATTTTCGCTTTCCAAGACCGACAACATCATATTTTGTGCGGGATAGAAGGTGTTTTCGGGATAGGAGTCCGTCCCTAAGCCGTCCTGATTGGTCGCCATCACCCATTCGTAATCACATTCTTTGCGAATACGGGCAAGAGCGCTAATTGCTCCGGGCAGAAACACGAGTTTTTCGAGAGAATCAATCTGTTCATCGGGCGGCTCGGCGATAATTGTGCCGTCGCGGTCAATTATAAGCAAACGTTTCATTGTTGAGGGAGGATGGTGAAATGAATATCACTGCAAAATCCGCCGGACGGCGAAGAAGCCGCCCGATGGAGCAATGCCTGACAATTGACAGCAAAAAACTTAGGATACACCAGAGATGGTCACACTATCAAACTAGGTTTTCCGCGTAATACCGATAATCATAATCGGCGGCATCAGCGCTTGTCCGGCGGCTCGTGATTGCTGGATTTTCCGAACAATATCCATTCCTTTGATAACACGCCCAAATGCTGCAAAGCCCTGACCATCGGGATTGCGCTTGCCACCGAAGTTGAGTTGTGGCTGATCGCCGATGCAGATAAAAAACTCATATTGCGCCGTATTGGGTTCGTCGCGTGCCATCGAAAGTGTTCCGTCGAGATGCTTCAAGCCGCTTTGCTGTGTGGTTTCAAGTTCAATCGGTGGCAAGGCGTATTGCGCATAGAGACTGCCGACGGTGGCTTGAATGACTTCAATTTTGATGCTGTCCGGTTTGTCGGGTTGATTGTCTTTTTTCACGGTGCGGTGAATTAAGCCGCCCGTGTAATAGCCGCCCGTCACATAGCGCAGGAAATTCTCAACCGTTGCCGGAGCCGCTCGCCGGTAGAGTTCTGCCTCAAACACGCCCAGCGTGGTGCGAATAGCAATCCGCACTGTCGCCGCCGTATCGGGGAGATTTTGGCGTATCGTCGCGGTTGTTGTGCCAGAGAGCGTCGCATTGCTACTGGTTGTTTGCGCCATTTGGACGCTTGGAATAAGCGTGAGTAAAAGCAGAAAAAGGCAAGCGTTTACGGGCTTGCTGGGGAGAAAATGCAAAAGTGTATGCACCACAACGGTAATGGCATTGGTAAAACAATACGAAGTTTATTCCGTCAAATATACGGTTTTTGCTGTGTATTTTCGTCGGAGTTTCTCGAATTATTGCGCTCTTGCAATTTCTTTTTCCCACCATTGCAACATTCTTGCTGCTTTTGCGTATCGAAAAGTTTTTCACTCCATTTTTTTCATACCTTGTTTTCAGGAGAATCTCTATGAAGAAGTATCGCAACGCCTTGTTGCTACTGGTCTTGGCACTTTGTCCTCTTCTCGCCTTTGCCCAAGCACCCGCTACGCCGCCCGCCGGAGCAGGTACGCCGCCTCCAGGCGCGTTGAAGGCGTATAAAGACGTTATCACGGCTCAAGCGAAAAGCGATGATGGCTTGTTCACCGTGCATCGCATTGACGAAAAACTTTTTTATGAAATTCCCAATAAACTGCTCGGCAAAGAAATGCTTCTTGTGACACGCCAAGCAAAAACGCCATCAGTGGGCTATGGTGGCGAGGAAACGAATGAGGAAGTTGTGCGTTGGGAGCGCAAATACAATCGCATTTTGCTTCGTGCCGTGACCTATCTCAACGTTGCTGCCGATTCGTTGCCGATTGCAAAAGCAGTGAAAAATGCAAATTTTGAGGAAATTATTGCCTCCTTCCCAATTCAATCGCTTTCCAAGGACTCCAATGGCGTGGTGATTGACGTTACGCCGATGTTCACCACCGATATTGCGATTCTCACACCACCAAAGCCTGTGCGCGACGCTGTCCGCATTGGTGCGCTGGCAGCAGACCGCTCTTTTGTTGAGTATGCGCGGAGTTTTCCTGAAAATGTTGAAGTTGAAAACGTTCTGACCTATTCCGCCGATGCAGCCCCGCAAAATCAGGGTTCGCGCACGATGTCGTTCACGATGCACCACTCCATGATTAAACTTCCCGAAACCCCGATGCTGGCGCGTTATGCCGACCCGCGTGTAGGCTGGTTTTCGCTGACACGCACCGATTACGGCATTC
>JAAFHM010000395.1 GCA_013298375.1 Ignavibacteria bacterium
GTTCGTATTAACACTGTTCATATCGCCATCAGCGTCGTAGGTTTGGTACGTCGGAACAAAACTTTTCGCCGTTTTTCCTGGCGTTAAATTCCGATAATCATAATGCCCATCGCCCCAAAACAGCACATAACTCGGCTTTTTTGTCCATGTTGCGAAAGCATTCGCAATGTAGTCGCGGAGTGCTGTTGGGTCAGGTGTACCACCGTTGAACTGGTAATAAATCTGGTCGGTCGTCACAATAGTAACCGCCAAGCCGCTCTGGGATTGGCGATAGGTGCGATACGCCTGTGCCGATGGTAACAGTTCTTTATCCGTAATAACAATCAGGTCAGCATTTGCCGGCGAACCGCGTAATTCCTCAACATCATCAGCACGTTCCAATGACGCTGCCGAAACGGTTTCCGAAGAAAGGTAGAAACGGCGAGGTGTTTGGGGGCTAATGCTTGCACGGAAGGTTGCCTGACCGCCAGTTTGCGAGAGATTGCGAACAAACTGAGGTTTTGCGCGGTCGGTGGCATCGACGATAAAAATTTGATTCGCCGAAAATCCGCGCACCGTATATTCTGCCACGCCAGAACGGTCATCGGGCGTATCGGTAAAAAAGTCGAGTTGGTTTCCCGCCGCCACAAACTCGCGTGGGTACTGGATTTCAAACCAATCCAGAATGCCGTGAAAATCATCCGTGCCACTGCTGACGTAGAGAAATTCCAAGACGCTACGGTTATTCTGAATTGTTGCCGCAGGCGCAGTTGCAGAGCGCGTTTCAACGGTTCCAACGGTGTAAGGGTCGCCGGAGCCAAAAAATTCAAATGGCGTTGAAAACAGTTCATTTCCCGCCTCGCGCACAAAAATCTTCCCACCAGCACCAGCGCCGCTCGGATTATTCCACGCCGCAGAAATACGGTATGAAACCGGAACACTATTACGTACAAGGTTGGGCAATGCCGTCTCAAAGCGGGTTGAGCGGTTGCTATTGAAACGCTGACCAAACCAACGCCTTCCAGAGGCTTGCAATCCAAAATCGAAAGGATTCTCAAGGTCATCGTCTTTGAAGACGCGCGAAAGATGATAAGTAGGCGTAATCGTTGCTGGGGCAGAAGTCTCAGCAAAGGTTACACGCCGCCCCTGAACATTTGCGCCCACATTGAGCATATAGAAATTGCGCTTGGAATACGCATTAACAAAGTGTTGAATCGTTGGTCGCGTGGTCGCATTGCTGACGGTAACAAAGCCATTCGGCGCTGCACCAAAGAAAGAGAGAGCAACTAATGAGCCTCCGGCATCAGTTTCTACCAAAAGCGGTTGTTCATTCATGGTGTTGGTGAGAGCAAGACTCACTCGCTCCGGTAATTCCGTACCACCATTGCCAAAAAGCCTTATGGATGCTAGTTCTGAAGCGGAAATGGTCAATCCCGCATCACGTAATTGCTGCGCCGTTATGCGATAGATACCGTCGCGCTCCACGCCGATTTTGAGCCAGCGCCCTGCTGCTGCGGCTTGAAGCGACGCGCCTTTTTTAGCGTTGGAATTGCCTGCTGGCGGCGTGAAATCTAGGTTTGAGGATGACGAAAGAGAAGTCTGATCAATGCTGGGCGCAATGCGCAACATCGCTGTTTGAGCGTGATTGATTGTGCTGGCAAGCCCATAGTCTGCGCCGCTTTCGGGCAATTTGCTTGCCGATTGCGTAAATGTAGCAGACTCGGGTGCAAAATCAATCGTAATGCGCATGGTCTGAGGTATTTCAAGCGATTGCGACTGAGCATTATAGCGGGCAGCACGGAGCTTGAGCGTAGCAATATGGCGGTCTCTGCCGATGCCGGAATACTCAAGTGCATACCACTCCGGCGTAGCTTCGGCATGATATATATCGTTTTGAATCTGATAATTCAATGCACCTTTTTTATCAACACTAAGACGGGGTGCAATAGCCATTGAGAGCGACTTCACGCTGCGAACACTGTGCGAAGCAACATGGAAGCCGTCACGAGACGGAACAGTAATGGGAATGCGGAGTTCGGCATAAAGTGGCGCACCGATGCGGCTTGCATCCAATACGGCACCATGAATTTTGGGTTGGAAAAACGACGTACCAGAAATGCGCAGCGTATCGAAGCCTTGCATCTTTGGCGTGTAATCCAGCACTAGACGCAAGGGCGATGATTCAACAATAGTGAGACCACACCACGCCCAAGCGCTTGTAGGCGCGATGGTTGCTTGTTGCGATTGTGCCAAAAACGGACGTGACGTTCCGAGAACGCCGACAGCAAAAAAGAAAAATACGAGAACGGAACGCGAAGCGAAGCTACTGCACGTAGAAAACATTGGCATTGGGAAATAGTGAAACAATACAGCGATTACGACCGAAACGCAAGACTATACAACGGGTTCATCAAGCGAGTACCGTGTTGTGCTTTCGGTTTGCGGGATGAAAATCTTGTGCGTATCTTAACACATTGTCTTTGTCGAAAGCAATGGTGTAACAGAGGGTAGAAGAGTGGGGCGCTAGGGTGTAAGGATTAGAATGTTCGACAATGTACGCTTTTGGAACCAAGCGCAAAGAAAATTCGCTGTATGTTCGAGACTGCAATATACAACAAAAAAATTTCTTCCTGCCACGTGGATTACAATAAAAATAAAAATTTTCGCCGCAACGGTTGAAATTATTTATCTTGCTAGTGCAAGAAATCATCTGGTGAATCACCCCACGCCTAAAGGCGGGGGCTTCTTGGTTCAACGTCGTCCCTAGTGGAAACAGACTCCCCAAGCGTTAGTTCGGGCAATTCCTGCCCTACATTCGTTATCAATTTTTTCAAGCCAAATGCTTTGATGTTACACGCAGCCAATATATCGCGGTCATGTTCCAGACCACACTCGCAACGCCACGTCCTATCGGATAGCGTGAGTGCGTCGTTCCGCTTGCCGCACGGACATTGTTTGCTTGAAGGCTCAAAGCGCCCGATTTGCACAAAGGTTTTGCCCGACCATGCGCATTTGTATTCCACCATTGTCAAGAACTTTGACCAACTCACATCCCCAATCGCTTGGGCTAGATTGTGGTTCTTCATCATTCCAGCAATGTTCAGATTTTCGACGCAGACCGTTTGGTTTTCACGGACAATGCGTGTGCTGACCTTGTGCAGGAAGTCATTACGTTGGTTGGTGACTTTTTCGTACCGCTTGGCAAGCCGTTTGCGGGCTTTCTCACGGTTCTTTCCACCTTTGGCTTTCTTGGAATGTTTGTATTGCAAGTATTTCAGCCGTTTGAGCGACTTTTTCATATGCTTCGGATTGGCAATTTTTTCGCCTGTCGAAAGCGTTGCAAAATCCTTCAAGCCAACATCTATGCCGATGGTGGACGATTCTTCTCTTGGTGTTTTTGCGGGAATCTCTTCGGTTGTTTCCACCAGAACACTCACAAAATACTTGTTCGTGGGCGTTTTGCTGATGGTGACGGTCTTGATTTTCCCGTCAAATGCCCGATGCAATACCGCGTTGATTGCGCCGATTTTCGGAAATTCCAGCGTGTTTCCTTCCCACGAGACCGACACACCTTGCGGGAATTGGCAGGACTGGCGGTCATGCTTGGATTTGAAGCGTGGAAAGCCTTTCTTAGACTTAAAGAATCGTTTGTACGCCGAATCCAAATTGCGCAGCGATGATTGCAGGGTTTGGCTGTACACCTCGCTTAACCACGCCGTTTCGTCGGACTTTTTGAGTATTGGTAGCTCGGTGATGAGCGCATTGCAGGAGAGCGATTCGCCGCCTTGTTCAAATGCTTCTTTGCGTTTATTCAGTCCCCAATTATACACCCAACGGACGCAGCCAAAGTGCTGCGCCAGCAAGATTTGTTGGGGTGCAGTTGGGTACAAGCGATATTTGAAGGCGCGAAGCATGGCGCAAAAGTACACCTTTTTTCCAAGAAATTCACGGATTTTTCCACCAACAACCTTCAGCACGGAGTGTGCTTCGCTAGTCGGAGTGCCGCCTTGCTCCTAAGACGGGGCAAACCGACACTACCTCCTGGCTGAAGCACAATGCCTTATATCCCCATGCCTAAAGGCAGGGGTTTTACGGCATATCTGATAAATGGATTTATCGTCCCCCCAAACACCGCTACCGAAAATTTCAATGGTGTCAAAAACTCGTTCCATCGTAGCCCGTATCGCAGTAATTCTGTCGGTATGCGCCCTCTGCTTCCTAGAAAGCCTGTTTGTCGTATCAGCACAGGATTTCCAGCGTATTGCCCCGCACCCCGAAGCACCACAAAGCGCAATTACGGCTATTCTACAAGACCATCGCGGATTTCTCTGGTTTGCCGATGAAAGCGGGCTGCATCGGTATGACGGACGTAATTTTGCTGCATACCGTATCAATCCTGAAAAAAGTAATCTTGAGAATGCAGTGAGTGCATTGTGTCAAGACTCTGCCGGAGCGCTCTGGTTGGCGCTTGGCAACAGACTTGCCCAATTTGACCGTCGCCAAGAGCGCATCATTCCTTACAATGGTGCATCAGACACGGCAATCAATACGACCATTACTGCACTTTGCGCTGACAAACAGGGCGGTCTCTGGGTCGTCCGCGAATATAACCTTGAATATCGTTGTAACGGAAAACTCCAACAATTCCCACACCCACAAAGCCGCATCAATACAGCATTATTCGCAGGGGACAATCAGCTATGGCTGGGAACGGGGCGCGGATTGGAGACATTCGATGCAACAACGAAAACACTCGTGTCAAAGTCCTTGCAGAGC
>JAAFHM010000466.1 GCA_013298375.1 Ignavibacteria bacterium
GAAAAATAGCATATACTTTTCCGCCGCCGCCCAGCGCAATATCCATCCCATCGTCAGCGCCTGCGCCGGAAGGCGTAATAACCCAACGCAAGGCTCCGGCGGAGGTATAACTGGTAATATACGGGTCACTGCCTACATTAACCCTTGTGACAACGCCCGCACCCGGATCGAAATCGCCAATCGCGGTAAAACTCCCGATGACATAAACATTATTTGCCGCATCTATTTCAATCTCTCGAGCAGAAGACGCACCAGTACTGATATTGAAGGCGTTCAAATAGCCAAGGGTGGAAGAATACTGTGCGCAAAATGGTCTATTCGCCGCCAAAAGATTAACGGTAGGAGCGCCCGGGTCAAAATCAGCTCCGGCGGTTTGCTCGCCGACAGCCCAGAGATTCCCGCCACCATCCAATGCCAGACCCCTGACCATATCTAGCGCTCCACCGTCAATCTTGAAGGCGGGCGCGCCAGTGTTGTAATTGCCCGTAGTGCCATCGTAGGAAGCAATAAAGCCTGCTTGCGTACCGCAGGTAAGATTAACAGCCGGAACACCCGGGTCAAAATCTGCTGTGAGACTCGAAAAATATCCGCCTACATAAACCGTCGTGCCGCCCGGATTGACTGCAATGGCAATGCCTTCGTCATCAGCCGCCCCACCAACTGCTTGCGCCCATTGGCAGATTCCTGCCGGGGAGTATCGAGCAATAAACACGTCTCGAAGTCCGACAGAATTTAGAGTAATTGGAGCGCCATTCGGGTTAAAATTAACAGGACCGCCTGAAAACGAACCCGTAACGAAAATATTTCCTGTTCCGTCGAGGGCAATACAGTATCGGGAGAGTCCGGCTGCACCACCGGAATTAACCTGCACAATCCATTGGAAAGCGCCCGCAGCATCGTATTTCACGAGATACATCCCTGAGCCAACGACATCACCTGCTGCCGAGACCGTTAAATCAAAATCGGCAGCGCCGCCAATATAGCCGATGTAATACACATTGCCGGCAGCATCCACGGCGTTTTTGTGAGTTTTATCGTTAAGTGCTGTGCTGCCAATGGCATGAGGAGTAGCCCATGCCGGAGACTGTGCCACAAGGCGTGGCGCGTCAATGCAAGAAAGAAAGAGGCAGCAAAGCCATAGCGAGAAGGAAATATGTGTTTTCATAGCGTTATGGTTGGAAAAACGTGAGACCTTGGAGAGGAGATGTCGTCCGGCAGGAGTGCTAACGCTGTTTGCGTATCATTTCTGCTTATGCGAATTTCATTCGCACTCCTGTTGGACGATAAAGAAAAAAATTTAGCAGAGTTGCGGCAGAGAAATCTGCGTTTGGAGAATATCTTCTAGCGTTTCGCGGCGACGGATGAGATGCGCCTTTCCGTCAATAATCAGAACTTCCGCGGGGCGCGGGCGGGAATTGTAGTTCGATGCCATCATAATTCCGTAGGCACCGGCATTATGAAACGCCAGAACGTCGCCCACGCGGACTTCGTTCATCGCTCTGTCCCACGCAAAATTGTCCGTTTCGCAGATATACCCCGCCACCGAGTACGGTTTCACCGCGCCTTCAGGATGGGAAAGATTCGTTATGTCGTGGTGCGCCTTGTAGAACATCGGGCGAATAAGGTGATTCAGCCCCGAATCTACTCCGGCAAAGGTTGTGGCGGGAGTTTGCTTGATGACGTTCACGCGCACAAGCAGCATTCCCGATTCGCTGACCAAATATTTTCCTGGCTCGAAACACGCATAAAACGTTGCTCCGCGATGCTTCATTTCTTCATGGCAAAGCGCAGAAAGACGGGAGCCGAGTTCTTCGATATTGGTTTCTTTGTCGCCCGCCGTGTACGGCACTTTGAAGCCGCCGCCAAAATCAAAAAAGCGAATGGCGGGAAAACGTCGCCCGGCTTCGAGCAGGATTTGTGCGCCTTGCAGGAAAATATCGGTATCAACAATCTCCGAACCCGTGTGCATATGGAGTCCGGCAATGTCGAGACTATACTGCTCGGCAATGCGCACAATGTCGTCCAGTTGCGTAATCGAAACGCCGAACTTCGAGTTAATATGCCCCGTCGAAATTTTTTCATTGCCGCCCGCCATAATGTGCGGGTTGATGCGAACACAGACCGGAACGCTGCTACCGTAGGTTTGCCCCAGTTTTTCCAGCATCGGTAAATTATCTAAATTCAACTGTGCGCCAAGAGCAATGGCTTCTTGGACTTCCTCGAAGGAAACATTGTTGGGCGTAAAAAAAATATCATTTGCCGCAAAGCCCGCTTGCAATCCCAAGTGCAGTTCGTTGAGCGAGACCGTATCTAAGCCGCAACCAATTTGACGGATATAGCGCAAAATATTGATATTCGTGAGCGCCTTGCACGCATATTTTATTTGATGCTCAACGCCGGAAAAGGCACTGTCAAGGCGTTGAAATTGGCGTTTAATCGTCGCGGCATTATAGACATAGAGCGGCGCTCCAAATTCTTCCACGAGCGAGAGCATATCCACGCCGCCAAGGGTATAACGGTTGTTAGCGAGTTCCATAGAACATTGAGGGGAAAATACGTGCGGATGAAGCAAAATCACAATATTTTGCAGAGAATTACAGCCCTCAACATACTGAAATCTTGGAAGAATGCAAAACCCATTTGAGCGTTTTTGGCGAGGAGAATTATCCTTCCGCATTGCCAAGCGGCACCGAAAACTGCGCCCGTATCCCCGCGCCCGCCGTAGATTCTAGAACCACCGACCCACTAGCACAATCGGCAAAAAAACTATTCTTGTCCCATGAGAAAATTGTATCTTAGTGGTCTATCAAAGCCCAATCATGATTTTTCACGCTTTTTCGATGTGTATGATATATTGCTTTCACAGCCCCATCCGCCGTACTATGCAGCAACTTTGCCTTCTGCTGATATGCGGAGTCGTCTGTCTTTGTTATGGCTCGACGGCACGGGCGCAAGATGCAGAGAATTTGAGTATGCAAGACTTGGACAAACTATCGTTTGACCAACTTCTTGACCTTGATGTTTTGCAAGTTGCCTCAAGAAAACCCCTCTCCAAAAAGGAAATTCCGGGAACAGTCACGCTTATCAAACGGGATGAAATCACCCGTTCGGGCGCACGTGACTTGATTGATGTCTTGCGTTTAGTCCCTGGGTTTGAGTTCGGGCAAGATGTCAATGGCGTAACAGGCATGGGAACACGCGGTTTGTGGGGATTTGAGGGAAAAATTCTTTTCCTTGTTGATGGATTGCAAATGAATGAAATCCTCTTTGCGAACGCTCCTCTTGGGAATAATTTTCCGTTGGATATTATTGAACGTATTGAGATTATTCGTGGTCCCGGCTCGTCGTTTTATGGCGGATATGCCGAACTTGCCGTTATCAACATTATCACTCGCAAAGGCGAGGATATGAACGGCTTATTAGCAAGCGGGTACTTCGGGCAGATGCAAGGCGGCTTTGGTCGGGCAAATGGAACGCTGAGTTTCGGCAAAAAATTTGGCGATGTTTCGGTTTCTGCATCCGCTTTTATTGGTCAGGCTAATCGCAGTGACCGCACGTTGCTTGGTGCAGACAGCACGGTAGTTCCGATGCTGGGCAATCAAACGCTTCTTCCTTTGAATGTGAATCTCGGCATATCGTGGCAGGGCTTGAAAGTACGCGCTTTCTATGACCGTTTTAACTCCCAGACATGGGTTGGCTACGGAACGACCATTACCAGCAAGCCTCTTCCCAATAACTTTACATCCTTGGGCATTGATGCGCAATACGACATCAAACTCACTGAAAAACTGACATTAACGCCGCGCATTAGCTATCTTCGCCAAACACCATGGCAGTTTAGTGACCCGTCGGCACTGGATTCTACCAGTACGGCATTTGGTTCGTTTTTTGATAAAACGGCGACTCGTGCGCTTGGCAGTTTAACGCTTTCGGGTGATGTTACACCGAGCCTCTTTATGACTGTTGGCGTGGAGGGATTTGCTGATAATGCCGTTGCGAATACTCGTTCGCCTCAAGTGTCATTATTCCAGCGTGTTTTTGATG
>JAAFHM010000621.1 GCA_013298375.1 Ignavibacteria bacterium
CTTCTCCTAGCGTTTTTTTTCGTAAATTTCCGTCTTGGCTTGAAAATATAGCGATGTTCGAGTTTGTGCGCCTTTCCTCTCTGCACCATTTCCCGGCACGTCATTCTCAAGATTCTCGTCGTTTACATATCCATTTACGCCGCATTTGGCATTGAATTATGGCAGCACCATCTCTGCATTCTCATTCCTACACGAACGCACTCATTCACGAGAAATCCCCGTATTTGCTGCAACACGCACATAATCCGGTGAATTGGTTCGCGTGGAACGACGAAACTTTTGCCCGTGCGGTACGCGAGGACAAACCGATTTTCCTCAGCATTGGCTATGCCACCTGCCATTGGTGCCACGTGATGGAGCGTGAATCATTTGAAAATACCGACATTGCCGATTACCTCAACGAACACTACATTGCCGTTAAAGTTGACCGCGAAGAACGCCCCGATATTGATGCAATCTATATGCGCGTCTGCCAAGCAATGACGGGACACGGCGGCTGGCCCCTGACAATTTTTATGAATCCGAGTAAACAACCGTTTTTTGCCGGAACGTATTTCCCACCGGAGAATTACCACAATCGTCCGGGCTTTCCGCATATTATCCAGCAAATTTTTCACGCATGGAAACATGAGCGCGAGAAAATTGAGGAATCATGCGCCGCCATTCTTGAACATTTTACTGCCAGCAGCAACCAGACTGCCGCCGCACTTCCTGAGTATATTCTTCCCCTTGCGTTTCAGCGCTACGAACAATCCTTCGACCCCCAATTTGGCGGCTTCGGAAGTCAACCCAAATTTCCTTCCCCGCAAAATCTCTTGTTTTTGTTGCGGTATTACAAGCGCACGGGAGAACCCTCTGCCTTGGCAATGGTGGAGCGCACTCTTCGCGCCATGCGCAAAGGTGGCATTTTCGACCACATCGGCTACGGATTTCACCGTTACAGCACCGACCGCGAATGGCTTTTGCCACATTTTGAAAAAATGCTCTACGACCAAGCCATGCTTGCTGTGGCATTTTTGGAGACGCATCAAGCCACAGACGGCAAAGACTCTTTGTTTGCGCAGGTTGCCGAAGAAATTTTTACCTACGTTTTGCGCGATATGACTTCGCCAGAAGGCGGCTTTTATTCTGCCGAAGATGCTGATAGCGAAGGGCATGAGGGGAAATTTTATGTCTGGTCAACACAAGAATTGGTGCGGGTTTTGGGTGACGAGGATGCAGCGCTGTTTGCGGCGGCGTATAATGTTCGTGAGGACGGAAATTTTCACGACGAAGCCACCGGAGCGGTGTCCGGCGAGAATATCCCGCATTTGCGGCTTGCGCTCCATGATTTTGCCGAAAGCCATGCAATAGACGAATACGAACTCCGCGCACGGCTTTCAGTGATGCGGGAGCGGCTTTTTAACCACCGCGAGACGCGCATTCACCCGCTCAAAGACGATAAAATTTTGGCGGATTGGAACGGACTGATGATTGCCGCATTCGCCATTGGCGGGCGGGTGCTGGACAATGCGCTCTACACACAAGCAGCAGAACGCTCTTTGAGCTTTGTTCTTGAAACAATGTCGCTTGAAAATAATGGCACAAAACGCCTTCTGCACCGCTACCGTGCTGGTGAAGCCGCTATTCCGGCATTTTTAGATGATTACGCATTTTTAGCGCACGGCGCATTGGAACTCTATCAAACAACCTTCAATATTCAACACCTCAAGACCGCACAAATGCTTGCCGATGAGATGATTCGCTTATTCTACGACACCTCGGAAGGCGGTTTCCACTTTTCGGCTGCCGACAACGAAGCGCTTCTCATGCAGACCAAAGAAGGCTATGACGGCGCTATTCCATCAGGCAATTCCATTGCCGCCAGTGTTTTGGCACGTTTGGGCAAACTCACCTCGAACCGCGCATACCAAGATTGTTCCTTGCGCACGATTGAACGCTTTGCGGTACAAATTCAGCACCACCCGACGGGCTTTGCACAAATGCTCATGGCGCATGACTTTCTCACGGGTGCGACACAAGAAATTATTATTGCCGGACGCACGAATGATAGCGAGATTCACGCAATGTTGCGCCTTCTGGCGGAGCAGTATGCACCCCATTCTTTGATGGTTTTTAATCATTCGCCGCAAGAATTAAAGCATTGCATTGAGCAGACGGAATATCAAATTTCCCGCAACAATCAAGCAACAGCCTATATTTGCGAGAACTTTACCTGCCAAGAACCGATTATGAGCAGTGCCACACTGAAAGCTGTTTTGCAGAATGGAAGTAGCGTTTTGTTATGATATCGACACTGTTTTTTCGTTCTCGCCTTCGTCGCCTCTGCTCTCAACGCTTGGTATGGTGGTCGTTTGCGGCATGGTGCGCTGCCGCAATTACGATATGGTGCGCCTTTTCCGTCACCTTGTACGCACAACAGCGCAAAATTGATTCCCTCCAAACCGCGCTCCAAAGCGCTTCTCAGGATTCCTCTGGCGATTCTGCCCGTGTGATGCTTCTTCTCACGCTCTCCGGCGAGCTGGATTTCAGCAAACCTCTTGCTGCTATGCGCTATGCAGAGCAGGCATTAGAGATTGCGCGACGCATAAAATTTGAGCGCGGAACGGCGCTTTCGCAAAATGCCTTTGGCGTATCGGCGCGAATACAGGGCTTGTACGCAGTGGCGGCAAGTTATCATTTCGACGCATTGAAAAAAAGCGAGTCCCTCGCAGATACGCAAGGAATAGCCCAAGCGCTGCACAATATCGGGCGTGTCTATGAAGTTCAACGCGAAAACGACAAAGCACTCGAATACCTCACCAAAGCCCTTGTCTTGCGCTCTCGGCTTGGCAATAGCAGCGAAATAGCCGAAACACAGCATTATATCGGGAATTGCTACGGCAACAAGCGCTTGTTCGATAGCGCAATGGCGTACTACACCTCCGCGCTGGC
>JAAFHM010000649.1 GCA_013298375.1 Ignavibacteria bacterium
GCCGCATTTGCTTTGGTGTCGTAGTGCTGAATGGTGAGTCCCTGTGCTTGTGCGAGGGGCTTTGCCGTATTGACGGTGCGCTTGAAAGGGGTAGAATAGACAGCCGCAAATGGCATTGCTTGGAACATTCCCGCGAGTTTTTCTGCGCGTTTGAGACCTTCGGCACTCAATTCGGGGTCGTTAGAAGGCGGTGCGAGGAGCTTTTCTGCGTGGCGAACGAGAACGAAGGTCGTAATAGTGCTGTTTTGCGCCAACACGGGCGCACTGTATAGCAGCGCAATGAGAATTACAACTATGATGCGGTACATTGGTTTTTCCTTGATTGATGGTAAAAATGGGGTAACTGTTCAGGTCTCGTGCGAGGGTCTGCCTTCTTAGGCAGGCTCTCGCTCTGAAGGGATGCGTTGTGTGTGTGCCGTACCGAGAGCCTCGCTAAGAAGCGAGACCCTCGAACTCGAACCAGTTGCTTTTTCTGTTGCAAATCTACGAGAAAATACGGTATTTTTAGCTGCTCAATTTTGCTACTATTGTTGCTACTCACGAAGGATTGCTATGGTTTATCGCATTGCTGGCGTGTTTTTGCTTATGCTTTGGAGTGTCGGGAGCGCTTCGGCGCAAGATATTTCCTTTGAAAGACTCAACGTCAAACAGGGCTTGTCGCAAGGTTCGGTGCTGTCTATGGTGCAGGACAAGCGTGGTTTTATGTGGTTCGGCACCGAAGATGGGCTGAATCGCTGGGACGGACACGCTTTCAAAATTTTTCGCTCAAACCCGCGTGATAGCTCGTCGTTAGCACGAAATTACGTCGAAGCACTCTACGAAGATAGCGACGGAACGCTCTGGGTTGGTTCAAAGGGCGGCTTGAGCCGTTTTAACCGCTCAAGCGAAACCTTTACCAATTTCCGCGCCGACGGCAAGCCGCAATCGCTCTCCAATGCTTACGTTACTTCGATTGTTGACGACGCGCAGGATGGGAATTTATGGGTCGGAACCTACGGCGGCGGTTTGTGCAGAATGGACAAAAAAACGGGAAAATTCACCACTTACCGCAAAAATCCCAACGATGCCGGAGCGCTTCAAAGCGATATCGTCTGGCGTGTGGCATCGGACAGGGCAGGAAATATCTGGGTCGGAACCTACGAAGGCGGTTTATACCGTTACGTGGCGGCAACGAATACTTTTCTTCGTTTTGCGCCAGATTCCACGTCGGGACTTTCATTGCGCGGCAACGATATTCAATCACTCTGCACCGACCATTTGGGGCGGGTATGGATTGGGACAAATCGCTCCGGACTATGGCGCTTTGAATATCGCTCCGCTTCTCGCAGTGGCGAATTTACGCATTATGCCAATGACCCAGCGAATCCTGCAACCATCGGCAGTCCGAAGGTCTCTGCCGTGCTAGAAACACGTTCCGGCGAGGTGTGGGCGGCAACCGACATCGGGCTTTCCCGCATGAATGCTGCATCGGAAGAGTTCCTCACCTATCGCCGTGAGCGGGCAGATGCAGGGAGCTTGGTCAATGATGAAGTTTTATCGCTTTACGAGGACAGAGACGGTACGATATGGGTCGGAACACGTGATGGTATCACCTTTTTCAACCCGCGCACCCGTAAATTTCTCACCTACCGCGCTTTACCCAACATGGTCGCAGGCGGACTCAGTAGTAATGCGGTCTGGGCGTTTGCTGAAGATAAAGAGGGAAAACTTTGGGTTGGCACGGAAGACGGGCTGAACCGCATGGAATCGCAGGCACTTTCGGGTGGCGGTGGTGTTTTTGAGGTGTTTCGTGCCAGTGATATTTTGCCAAATCAACTTGAAGACAATTTTATTTCGGCGCTACATACTGGCCCCGAAGGAACACTGTGGATAGGCACAAACGAAACGGGACTATACGCACTGCGCAAAACAGGCGGTAACGACAAAGCGAATTTTGAGCATTATTTGGCGGTGGAGGGTGATAAAACCTCGCTTGCCAGTAATTCCGTCAGTGCCATTATTCACGATATCAAGGGAAAACTTTGGGTAGCGACAGGCAACGGTGTGAGCCGCTTAGACGGCATAGACGCAAGTGGCAAAGCTCGGTTCACGAATTTTCGCCGCAATCCCAATACGCCCGACAAATCACTTGCAAGCCCGCTCGTCTTTGCCATCCACGAAGACCGCACAGGAATGATATGGATAGGCACAGAAAGCGGTTTGACGCGACTTGACCCCAAAACAGGCTTGACGAAAATCTACCGCTCGGAAAGTGGTCGTTTGGAGAGCCTGAGCGATAATTCGATTCAAGCAATTTATGAGGATAAAGCAGGTAATCTCTGGCTTGCCACCGAAGGCGGACTCAATAAATTTGACCGCGCCAGCGAGAAATTTAGCGTGATTGAGCCACGACAAGAAGTCGTTGATACAAAACTCAACGAAGCGCTCAAAGGCGCGATTTTAGCGATTCAGGAGGACAAGAGGGGAACGCTTTGGATTAGCACCAATCAAGGTTTAGTGCGCTTTGCTCCCAGCACAGGCGATATGCGGCTTTACGACACGCGCGATGGGCTGCAAGGCACGGAATTTATCACCGGAGCGGCGCTCACCACCCGCGATGGAACGATGGTGTTTGGCGGTACAAACGGCTTCAGTGTTTTTCATCCCGACAGCCTTCTTGCCCGAAGAAACGCCGTCCCCGTTGTGTTTACGGATTTTCGGCAATCGGGGAAGTCCGTTCGTTTGGACACCGTGATTACGGAAAAACACTATCTTGCACGGCGAT